>JAKSCJ010000441.1 GCA_022360675.1 Lysobacterales bacterium | reverse complement strand
GTGGCGCATTTTTGCTTTACCCAAAAAGCACGTTTTGGTGGCCGTGCGTATTGTATGAGTTGCCAAAAAAAGTTTATGCCAGCCAATGCGGCCAGGGGTTAATTGTCGGTGGGTTAATGGTCGATAACGTTTAGTGGCTGACAAGGGTCAGTTGCTGAGCTGTTGGCCAGTGAAGACTTAGCGAGTAATTTATATTGTGTATTAGGCATCTAAGTAAGTCTTTTTTTAGACCGGTATCGACGGGCGGGCTGTGTTAGGGTAGATGGTCCGGTGGTGTATATTGCCGGAATATAACAACACAGCAGTCGCTTTTATCAACCGTGCCTTGGATTAGAAGAGGGGGAATTCGGCCGGGTGTTGTAAGCACTCAAAGCCTGCAAGGACGAACCACAGGGCACGTGGATGAACAATGAGGGAATGACAACAATGCAAGACTTTACTGCCCGTCGCTCGCGCTTAAGCGCATGGGTGATGATGTCGCTGCTTATGATGCCAGTCGCAGCGGTGGCGCAAAGCGATTCGGAAGACCAAGTGGATCTAGGCCGTTTGGCTGTTACCGGTAGCCGCGCTAAGTACCGTACCGTAGACGATTCACCGGTGCCGGTGGATATCATCGAAGCCGAAGACCTGGTGCGCACCGGCCAAACCGAACTGGGCCGTGCCATTCAAGCACTGGTGCCTTCGTTTAACTTCTCCAGCTCCAGCATTAGTGATGGTACCGACGCCTTGCGTCCAGCTACACTGCGTGGCCTTGGCCCCGACCAAACCCTGGTGCTGATTAACGGTAAGCGTCGCCACACCAGCGCCTTGGTTCACGTGAATACCTCGGTGGGCCGTGGTACTGCCGGTACCGATTTAAACGCCATTCCCTTTGCCGCGATTCAGCGCATTGAGGTCTTGCGTGATGGCGCGGCTGCGCAATATGGCTCCGATGCCATTGCCGGTGTTATCAACTTAGTGTTGAAAGACTCGGCTACCCAGCGTTCGGCCAGTGGCCAGTGGGGTCAAACTTATGATGGCGACGGTGAAACCTACACCGGTAACGCTAATGCAGGTTTCAGCCTGTTTAACGACGGCTTTTTGAACCTGACCTACGAATATCGCGATCGTCAACCGACCAATCGTGCAGGCTTAGACGGTACGCGTCAGTATGCCTGTACCGATGGTGTAGATTTCGATCCTAGCTGTACCAACATCACTACTTTAGATCCGCGTGAGGCGACGTTTGATCGTCGTAGTTTCCGTATCGGTGATGCCGACTCCGAGCAACACGCCGTGGTGGCCAACTTTGGTTTGCCTCTGGGCGATATCGGTGAGGTTTACAGCTTCTTCACTTATTCCGAGCGCGATAACGAGTCGGCAGGCTTTACCCGCCGTCCGGTGGATACCACCCGTACCGTGCTTGAAATTCATCCCGATGGTTTCTTGCCGTTAATTAACACCGATATCGAAGACATCAGTGCGTTCTTCGGTTTACGCGGTGTGTTTGGCGATAACTGGTCTTACGACATCAGCGGTGGTTATGCCGATAACAGTTTCGGCTTTAACATCAGCAACTCCAATAACGCCTCTTTAGGCGCGGCCAGCCCCACTTCGGCTGATGCTGGTGAGTTGACCTTCCGTCAACGCACGTACAACTTGGATTTAAGCCGTCCTTTCTATCTCGATACCGCCGTGGTCAACTTGGCTTTTGGTGCTGAGTATCGTGAAGAGGCGTATCAAATTACCCAGGGTGAACCCGCGTCATTCATCGATGGTGGTGCCATTAACCCGCTGACTGGTGAAGCCTTTGATCCGGGTATTCAGGTATTCCGTGGCTTCTCACCCGATAACGCCATCGATGCCGAGCGCGATAGCTGGGCCACCTATATCGATTTAGAAGCCCAATTAAGCGATCGCTTGCTGATTACCGCCGCCGCGCGTTACGAAGACTACAGCGATTTCGGCGATACCTTAATCGGTAAAGGTGCCTTCCGCTTCGATGTTACCCGCGACTTAACGCTGCGTGGCTCTGTAAGCTCGGGTTTCCGCGCGCCATCGTTGGCACAACAGAACTTCAATAGCATTAGTACTCAGTTTGTTTCAGGACCGGGTGGCGATTTGGTTCTGCAACAACGCGGTACTTTCAACAGCGAAAGCGAAATTGCCCAAACGCTGGGCGTGCCCGCGTTGCAGCAGGAAGAATCGGAGAACTACACCATTGGTGCGGTGTGGAAGCCCACCTCTGAGTTAACCTTCTCGGCCGACTTCTACCACATCAATATTGACGATCGTATCGTGATCTCGGGTGCCATTAGCGCCACCGACGACGGCGTGCCCGAGAACATTCGTAACGCGCTGGTCGATCAGGGTATTGGTGCTGCTCAGTTCTTCACCAATGCGGCCTCTACCGAAACCACGGGTGTGGAATTGGTGGCCACTTGGGATCATGTATTCGACAACGGCCATAGCTTAGAGCTGATTGCCGCCGGTGCTTACAGCGATACCGATGTGGATGGCGATGTGAATGCGCCGGATCTGTTATCGGGCCTGGAAGACGTTTTGTTCACCGAGCAAGATCGTTCCATCATTGAAGAATGGCAACCCAAGAGCAAAGTGACCGTGACCGGTACTTATCGCATGGGCGATTGGACCGCCGTGGCGCGCTTGCATCGCTTTGGCCAATACACCATTCAAGAAGGTAATGGCGATCGCCAAAACTTTGGTTCGGAACTGGTGGCTGACTTAGCATTGAGCTACGAAATTCCCAACACTGGTTTAAGCTTTACCGTGGGCGCCAATAACATTAACGATCAAAAACCCGATCGTAACCGTATTGGTCAATCGCGTGCGGGCAGTATTCCCGGTATTGTGGATTCCGACGGCGTGTTCACTTTCTCACGTCGTGCCGCGCCCTTTGGCTTTAACGGTGGTTATTACTACTTCCGCACCAATTATCGTTTCTAAGATTGTTATCGATCTAGAGTCGATGAAGCTGATTAAAAAGGGCCGCACTGCGGCCCTTTCTTTTTGTCAGTGTGGCTCATTAAGGGCTGCTTCATTGATGGCTGGGATCAAACCTGCTTTGTGGCGTAAGATCTTGCTCTCGATTAAAAAAATACCCTTTACCCAGCGCTAAAATGAAGTTCTGATGATTCGTTTTAGCCAGCGCGCAAACATGGGTTTGCCAACCGCAGGAGTTTCGCCATGAGTGTAGTGACCCCACACTTTTTCACCGCTTTATTAAGCCTTAGCTTATTGAGTTGGCCGCTATTGGGCGAAGCAGAAAATCAACGCTCGAAAACGAATTCGCCGAAGGTTTCTCAAAAGGCCAGCATGGGCCCTTTGATCGAAAATTATGGCCCGGTTTTCGATGTGCCCCAGGCCAGCTTTCCTTTAAACACTGAGCAGGCTTTAAAAACTGTGTTTGATGTGGGTGCCAGCCCCGACGATAAAACCAGCTTGAACCGCCGTTTAGAGTCGGTGGCGCGTTATATGAATATGCACGCGCGCGCCGGTTATAGCGCTAAACAAATGGATATCGCGGTGGTATTACACGGCGCTGCCAGTTGGAATGCCTTAAGTGATACGGCGTATCAACAGCGTTTTGGCGATGAAAACCCCAATACCGCACTCATCAAAGCCTTGAAAGACCAAGGCGTATCATTTTGGCTGTGCGGTCAAAGTGCGGGCTTCAATGGTATTGCCGCCGGTGAAGTTTCTGAACAGGTGGGTTTCTCGCTCTCGGCCATGACCGCGTTGCAGCAATTGCAGTCCCAAGGCTATGCTTTACTTCCTTGAGCGACGGTGAAACGCTGAGTCGAGCCTGGTGCGGTCATCAACCAGAGCGGTAATAATGGAATACCACTGGAAGGAATCCCGCTGGGAGAAATACCACTAGGCTCGGCCTGATGTTCATCCGCCAACAATAAGCAGCCAATTACAGGCGAAAAAAGGTTGAACACAGCGGTGAAAAGCTTAAAGCAAAATTTGTATCAAATTTACTTTGGTTCGCATTCATCCATGGCCCGTTGGCGTTGGGGCCTGATTGCGGTGGATGTGATTTTGCTGTTGTTTTTTATCCTCACCACCTTTATGGATCACGCACCCTGGTTAATCGTGACTGATTACATCATCGGTGTGGTGTTGCTGATCGACTGGCTGGCCCGTTTGTGGGTGACTCGAGATCGTATTGCCTTTTTAACCCGGCCCATCGCCATGGTGGATTTAGCCGTGGTGTTATCTCTGTTTGCGGTAACCATAGCCGAGAACTTTATCTTCTTGCGGGTCTTGCGTACTTTACGCTTGCTGCGCTCCTACCATGTATTGAAAGAGCTGCGCGACACCCTGCCGTTCTTTAAACGTCACGAGCAAATTATTTTCAGCGCCACCAATTTGCTGGTGTTTATCTTTGTGGTTTCCGCCGGGGTTTACGCGCTGCAAGTGCGGGTGAATACCGAGATCAATAACTACATCGATGCGCTGTATTTCACCATCACCACACTTACCACCACCGGCTTTGGTGATATCACCATGGAAGGCCAAACTGGCCGTCTACTCGCTGTGGTGATTATGATTGTGGGCGTATCGCTGTTCTTACGCTTAATTCAGTCCATCTTCCGCCCCAATAAAGTCAATTACGACTGCCCCGATTGCGGCCTCGCTCGCCACGATCACGATGCCGTGCACTGCAAGCATTGTGGTCGCATTTTAAAAATTCGTACCGAAGGAATTGAGTAAAGCGGTTATTGCGGGCCGTCAATGTTATGCCACCGCATTTAGGGCGTGGATAAACGCGTTTACCGCCTGCTCCAAGCTGGGAATATCGTAACCGCCTTCACTCATGGCCACTAAGCGCCCTTGGCAGTGTTGCTGTGCCCACAGGCCCAGTTGTTCGCCAAGCCAGTGGTAGTCGTCGGTGTTGAGATCCAATTGCGCCAGTGGGTCGTTGGTGTGGGCATCGAATCCGGCGGAGATAAACAGCATTTCGGGTTGAAATTCGGCTACACGAGGCAGGATGTCGTCTTGCCATAGGGCGCGAAATTCGGCTGAACCCGTGTTGGGTGGCAGTGGGCGGTTGATGAGATTACCCACACCGGTTTCGTCGGCATGACCAGTGCCAGGATACAACGGTGCTTGATGGCTGGAGGCATACAGCACTTGCGGGTTTTCGGCGAAGATATCTTGCGTGCCATTGCCGTGGTGCACATCGAAATCCACGATGGCGACTTTTTTCGCGCCTAACTGTTGGCAGGCGTGATGCGCGCCTAGTGCAATGGGATTAATCAGGCAAAAACCCATGGGCGAGGCCAAAGCCGCATGGTGGCCGGGTGGACGAGCGGCACAAAAAGCAAAGCGCCCTTGCCAGGCGTAATCGGTGGCGGCTAATACGGCACCGGCACCGCGGGCGGCGGCCTCGATACTGCCGTGGCCCAGCCAAGTATCAGGATCGAGTTGAACCACTGACCCACCGGCGGCAGGTTCGCGTTTTTTGAGATCTTGCCAATAGCTTTTGGGATGCAGCTGCTGGATGGCTTCATCGCTGGCCAACGGCGCTTCGAGAATATCGAATTGTGATTCGTCCAGGCTAGCCAGTGCTGCACTAATGGCGGCCCAGCGCTTCGGTGATTCGGCGTGATCGCTGGGTGGTTGGTGAGCGGCAAAGGCTGGGTGTTGGTAAATCCGCAAACGTTGCTGGGCCATGGCGTTCCCTCTATTTGTTTTGACTCGAAACTAGTTGTGATTCCTGTTGAATTTTATTGATACAGGTGCGCTTTAGCGTGGCCGTCGCCACTGTACTTCGCCCACGCCGTCCTGACGTGAAATCACTCGTGCCACCACGAAGAGTAAATCGGATAAACGGTTGAGATACTTCAAAGGCACCGGCCCCACGGCATCAGCTTGGCTATTCTGCAAGCTGTGTACGCGGCGTTCGGCGCGGCGGCAAATGGTACGCGCCATATGGCAATGCGCGGCAGGTGCCGAACCGCCGGGCAAAATAAAATTTTCTAAGGCGGGTAAGGGCGCGTTGAGTTCATCAAGGTGCTGCTCCAGCCATTCCACCCGCTCTTGTTTGATCAGGCTGTAACCGGGTAAGCATAGCTCGCCGCCCACATCGAATAAATCGTGTTGGATTTCCAGCAGTAACTCGTTGAGTTTGTCGTCGGTGAGATGGGCAATGAGCACGCCTACCGCGCTATTGAGTTCATCCACGGTGCCGTAGGCTTCGACGCGCTCGTCGTCTTTGGGTACGCGGCTGCCATCGCCAAGACCGGTGCTGCCGTCGTCGCCGGTGCGGGTGTAAATTTTGGTTAGGCGCTTGCCCATAGTTCACCTGTTGTTCGCAAAACAAAGCCAGCATGATGCTGGCTTGGTGTGAAGTCGATGTCTTTTGTCGATAGCTTTTTGGGTGGCGGCGGCTTTAGGCCGACTCAAAACGGTTGGCGTCGCGGTTTTTGCGCACTTTGTCCGCGGGGAACACGCGGCCGTTCATGGCGATATACACACCGGGCGGCATGGTTTGCACAGCGGCGATGGCGCTGCCGATGTTGAAAATCGCGTCACTGGATTGAAACCGCGCGGGGTTGAGCGCGCCGGTTAGGACAATGGTTTTTTCCGGAATCCCCATTAACACTTTACCTGTGTCCGCCATGGTATCCGTGCCGTGGGTAATTAAAATATGTCGCTCCGCGCAGCCTTCAACGGCTTCACGAATTGCCGCCCGGTCGTCATCGGTCAACTCCAGGCTGTCTTTTTTCATTATTTCCGTGATTTCATAAGCGAACGCGGCCTTGGCCTGGTCCAGCACGTGTCCGATAACCGGCTCGCCGACTTCGAAATCACTTTTGGCGTCGAAGTAAATTTTGTCGATGGTGCCGCCGGTGGTTAAGACGCGTATTTTCATGGGGCGCTGCTTTTCGGCCGAATCGCGGCTGCTTAGTGTGGAAAAATACGCGGTGCCTGTAAAGTGTCCCCGGCGAAAAACAAAAAAGGCGCCTAAGACGCCTTTGAGAAAATCAGCTAATTAAATAAAAAACGAGAGATTTTGTTCGAGAACAAGGCGCGGTGCTTTTCGAGGCGCGGAGTTACCAAGTGGCGTAATGAGCACCGAGAAAAGCGCCGCAACACAGTTATCGGGCAAAATATCCGTTTTTTACCGTTCGTCCAGATAAATCTCCCCATTCAAAGTATTAATCCTCACCTCCGCGTCCCCGGAACCGGACGTAAACTGCAACTCCACACCCGGCCCGTATTCACTGACGCGCTCGGGGTCCGGGCCGTAATCGTTATTGATTTCACCGTTGAAAGAGGTGATATCAAAACGCGCATCCGGTTCGCCGCGCGTGACTAATGTGATATCGCCGTTCACGGCTTCAAAGTCGTATACGCCGTCTTCGACAATCTCCGTTGCAAAAGTAAGGTCCCCGGAGGTCGTATCCAAGTTGGCGCGTTTAACGCTTCCGCCGCGCACGCCCAGGTCACCGCTCACCGTGCCGCCGGTAATCTCACCGTCCAGGTCGTCGACATTAATTTCACCCGAAACACTTTCCACCGTCATGCGCGCTTCTTTGTCACTGCCTTCTACGCGAATATCTCCGCTCACTGTTTCAAGCTGAAAACTCTCCGCGCGGCTTTCAACCGAGATGTCGCCGCTAATAGCGTTTAAGCGCAGCGGGCCCGTAACATCGCTGACATCAATATCCGTTCTGATACCGGAAATGCGCACCCGGCTGGCGGCGGGCAGTTTCACCAGTAAGTCAGCTTCTTTGTCCCGGCCTGACCGGCGGACTTTGACCTTTATTTTTATGTAACCGTCTTCGTCATCCACCTCCAAACGCTCCACCCCTTCTTCCAGGGTGCCGGTTACCTGCACTTCTTCGCGGTCCCAGCCTTCAACCGTGATGGTGCCGGACACGTTTTCTATCCGGACTTCGCCGTCGGCCGAGGCCTCAATGGTGCGGTTTACCGCCTGGTCGTGATCGGCCGCGGCCGCGCCGGTGAAAAACAGTGCGAGAAGCGTAATTGCGCGAATGAGTTGTTTCATATTCCTGTCCTCTGTGACGACTCTGCTTCGATACGCTGTGCGTTGTCAACCAGCAGAGATTCCTTTTGATAAATCGTGGTGAGTAATTCTCGTAAGTTCGGGTTATTCGGGTCTTCTTCGATGGCTTCGTGGATTTCCTGCATGGCTTGTTCAATCACCCGCAGGTTGCGCCTGACAATCGCCTCGGTTTCCGGAGTGTATTCGGTGCCGCCGTTCACTTGCGATACCAGCCGCGCCCGCGCTTCATGGCGGCGGAGCTGCTCCGCGGACAAGGGTGTCACCGCCAGGGCGGCTTCGT
>JAKSCJ010000453.1 GCA_022360675.1 Lysobacterales bacterium | reverse complement strand
CTTAGGTCATCTCAGCACTGATTAGCGGCGCTTTATTCAATTAGCGCAGGCTTTGCAGTACCGCCATGACTTTTGGGTGTGGCGGCCAAGGCAGGCCATAACCATAGTCTTAAGCTTTCATCTTAAGCATCACCTTGGAATTGGGCATGTCCGCTTCGGTTTCGTCCCCGGCTGGGGAGGCGTCGCGTCATTTTATTAGCAACGGTTCGCGCCGCATGGGCTTCATTGAATTTATCGCACTGATGGCGTGGTTAATGGCACTACCCGCCTTAACCATCGATATCATGCTGCCTGCTTTACCCAATATTGCCGCCGAGTTCTCACTGGCTGTGGCTAACGATCGTCAATTGATGATCACCATCTACATGCTGGGTTTTGCGCTGGGTCAGTTGTTTTATGGCCCGGTATCCGATCGCTATGGTCGTAAACCCATGCTGTATTTGGGTTTGTTCTTATATTTGCTGGCCACGCTGGCTGTGGTGTTTGCGGGCGATTACTTCTGGGTGTTAGTGGCGCGCTGCGCTCAGGGTTTAGCGGCGGCAGCACCGCGTATTTTGGGCATTGCCATTGTGCGTGATGCGGCGGCGGGGCGGGGTATGTCGCGCATTATGTCGTTCATTATGATGGTGTTTATTGTGGTGCCCATCTTCGCGCCGTTAATGGGCTCGGCGCTCATGCAATGGTGGGACTGGCGCTACATTTTTTGGTTCATGATGTTAAGTGCCACCGTCGCACTATTGTGGACGGCGATTCGCCTACCGGAAACCCGTTTCTTACAGCAAGCACAAAGCCCCAATGCAAACACCGACCCGCAAGTGATTCCTTTTGGTCAAGCCTTAAAAACGGTCTTTACCACCCCGCAAACCGTGGGTTATAGCTTGGCCATTGGCTTTGTGTTTGGTTGTGTGTTGGCCTATGTGGGCAGTGCACAGCAAATCTTTGGTGAGTTGTACGAGTTGGGCGATCAATTCGTTCTAGCCTTTGGTGCCGTGGCCTCGGTAATGGCTTTGTCTTCGATCACCAATATTCGTTTGGTCCAGCGTTTAGGCATGCGCCGGATTTCCCACGTGGCCTTGCTGACTTTCACCGTGCTAGCGGTGATTTATGGCCTGTGTGGTTTTCCTGCCAAGCCACCGATTGCCTGGTTTTATGCCTACCTCAGTGTGAGTTTTTATGCGCTAACGCTGTGCATGCCCAACTTTAATGCTTTGGCCATGGAGCCCATGGGCAAAACGGCGGGGCTGGGCTCGGCGGTGATTGGCTTTTATACCACCGTGGCCGGTGCGCTTTTCGGTTGGGGTTTTGGCCAAGCTTACGATGGCAGCGTGCGGCCTTTGGTGTTGGGCTTTTTCTTAATGGGCGCGGGTGCTTTAATCAGCGTGCTGATTACTGAACGCGGCCGCTTTGCCCGCGAGCCTGAACAAATGCTCGAACAGAACTAAAGCATCCAATGCTTCAGTTGGGCTTTGTGCTCGCGCCACGGCGGGCACATACGATCCATTAATTGCTGAAAACCCGCTCCATGGTTGTGATGTTCTAAATGACATAACTCGTGGATGATGACGTAATCAATCAGTACGGTGGGCGTGTGAATCAACTTGGTATTGAGCGTCATCATTTGGCGTCGTGCCAAGCTACCCCACAGGGTTTTCATGCTGCGTAAGCGTAACCCTGGCCGCTGGTGACCACGTTGTTCAAAGGCCGGCCAACAGGCATCGTAGCGCTGGCTGAAATAATCTTTGGCCTGGGTGCGAAACCATGCACTGACTTGCTTCAGCAAGTGTTCGTCCACATCCACCGATGTTGAACGGGCGGCAGCTAAGGTGAGGGTTTCACCATCGAATTGGGGCGCGCCGCTATGGCTTGGATCGAGCTGTAAGTCGATAGCTTTCCCTAAGAAATAATGATGCCCGCCATCGCAAAGTTGCGGTGTGGGGTAATGCTGCCGTTGTTGCTGTTGTTCACCCAGCTTTTTGTGAATCCATCTGGCTTTAGATTGCACCCACTGCGAAACCTGTTGTGTCGACACACGTAACGGCGCACGCACTTCTAGTTTCCCATTGGCATGCAGATGCAAAGCCATGCTACGACGTTGGCTGTGCACAACCTGGTATTCGATGCTGAGATCGGAATTGACCAATTGGGCGCGATAACGGCGCGTGGTTTGGGAGCGCGATACGAACGAACGCCTGGGCATGGCTGGATTTCTGGTGATGAGATAAGACTTTAAATGGTGCAGTGTTTTGTGGGTTCAAGCAAGGTGGCTTGTTATGATGGCTGTTTGGCTTAGGGAAGCACTCCGTGTCATCTGTATCGACTGACTCGTCTTCAACCTCTCCCTCGAAAAACAAAGTAAAGCGCCGTGGCCTGATGGTGCGTGTGGGTATTGATGCCAGCTTTGGGCGTTGGAATGCGCCGGTGGATGCCGATACGGGTGCGTTTATTTATGTGCCCATACCCGAGAGCCAGAAAAACCGGCCACAAATGGCGCGCCATTACCGGGAAGTAAAGCCATGTTTGGCTGAGTTTGGCACTCCATTGCCCGCCCATTTAAGCCGTACGCGTATGCATCTCGACCCTGATTTTGATTTCCTCAGCTATGGCGATATGAGCCGTAAAGGTAAGCGTATCGCGCAGCTTTGCGAGGATGATCTCATCGCTTTTTATGCAGGTTTGCGCGACAAGCATAGCGGCGATTTAGTCTATGCGTTGATCGGCCTGTATGTGGTGGATCATATTCAAGCCGCCACCGCGTTAACGTCTGGGCAGCAAGCCAAAAATGCCCACAGCCGCTGTGTGTTGAGCACTGATGCCGATGACATTGTGGTGTGGGCAAAGCCAAAGTTATCGGGGCGTTTACAGCAGGCCATTCCTATTGGTAGTCGGCGTGCGGCGCGGAGTAATCCTACGGGTACGCCGGTGTACCGAGTGCTGCCCGAGCTGCTGGAAGCCTGGGGCAATTTAAGCAATAACGATGGTTATTTACAGCGCTCGGCGGTGCCGCCGGAATTTAACGATGCCGAGCGGTTTTATCGTTGGTTTCAAGCGCAATCGCCCACGCTTTTGGCTAGTAATGGTTGGGATATCTAGTGCGATTTGCGAATTACACTAGGATATCGCTTACGAGCTGTAAGCCATCGTCAATGATGTGCATGAACTCGCCCAGCTTTTTTGCCTTATCGCTGGCTTGGCGTAAATCACGAATTTTATTTTGTGCTTTTTCATTTAAGGCGCGTAATTGCAGCATGATGTCGTTGGCGCTGCCATTCCACTGTTGGGTGAGATGGCTGCGTAATTCATCAATCTTTGTCGCTAGTTGTAGCTCGGCATGGTCGACAGCTTGAGTATTTTGGCCTTCTAGCAGAAGCTCTAATGATAAATGCTGTAGTTTGCCGCGAATAAAAATGAGATAGCGCAGTAGTGCGAGTTTGTCGTCGTTGTTCATTGTAGTGGTCCTTCATTGGTTTGAAATGGCGTGGAAGCCAATGGATAACAGGCGCATCTTATTGTGGTGGTTCAAGCTTTTTTTTCAGCGTCTGGATTTTGCTGATGAGTAGGTTTAATTCGCTTAACTGTATGCTGCTGTGCCCTTGTGTGGCTTGTATTAATTGTTGTTGGGCACCGAGTAATGCACCATAGGCTTGAGATAACACTTCGTATAGCGCTAATTGGGTTTGGGTCTTTGCATTGAGTATTAGCAAGGGTTCTAAAGTAGAGTCTGAAGCGGTGTTATTGATGGTCTCACGCAATAATGTGGGAGCTTGGTTTAAGTAATAGTTTTTATTCGCAGCCGCAGTAAGCGCCAAAGCGGTCTGAGCCATATCAATAATTTGAGCGAGTGGCGCTTGGCCTTCATGTAAGACTTCGGCAAGGCTTTGTTGTTGACGGTTCGCTAGGTAGTCGTCGGCAAGCTTGGCAGCAATGCTAGAGAATAAATTCAGGCCTTTGATGTTTGATTTTTTTGTGATGCCTAATGTGTGTAATTGATTCAGTATTTGCTGGGTATTGGTTTGGAATTGCTGTGCCTCGGTGGTGGAGTCAAAGCTATTAATGCCATTATTGTTGGCGTTGGCTAAGTTCAATATGAGGGTGGCGTAATCCTGTAGTAGTTGATTCATTGCGTCTAGGCTTTGCGCCATGCGCGCGCTGTGTATAAACAATGGAGCTTGCGCGCTGTCGCATTGGCCATCTTTGCCCGGGTAACACCAGTTGAAATTGCTGTCGGGCGGAAAGCTAAGTAGCAAACTAGGTAGCTGTTGGCGTTGTTGCCCTTTTTTCAGTTCGTGTTTGAAATGAGCTAAATCTTGCTCCGCTACCGTATGCAAAGCCATGTGGCTTTGCTGGCTTAATTCCTTGATCGCCTGTTGATAGCTGCTGAAAGGTTGCTCGGGAATAGGCGCTTGGGCGGCGCAAGCGCTGAGTAAAAACATGATTAATACAATGAGTGCTCGCTGTGCCGCTGGTGAGGGCTGTTTGTGATATTGTGCTGGCCTTATTGTTGCCATCAGTTTCTGTCCTTAGCTGCTACTTATAAGCTATCTTGCATTAATCTCTGTTGGTTGACTATCCCATCGTATGAACGATTAGCTGGCGATTAAGGCAATCGATTAAGGCAATCATGGAAAATGGTAGTGTTTGGACTCTGACAAAGGATTCGTCATGAATACCACCGATGCCGGTGTGGCCTATGTGCGCACACCCGAAGCACGATTTAAAGCGCTTCACGATTACCCCTTTGCGCCCCATTATCATACGGTGGATGGCTTACGCCTTCATTATGTGGACGAAGCGGCCAGCGCTGCCGATGAACAACCGGCCGTGGTGTTGTTAATGCATGGCGAACCTACGTGGTCGTATTTGTATCGCCGCATGATTCCTCTGTTTAGTCAGGCCGGGTATCGCACTATTGCCCCCGATTTAATCGGTTTTGGTAAGTCCGATAAACCGGTCAAGATCAACGATTACAGTTACCAAAAGCACGTCGATTGGATGCTGCAATGGCTGCACGATATTGATCTCAGGCGCATTGTGTTGCTATGCCAAGACTGGGGTTCATTGATTGGGTTACGCCTTGCTGCCGCCGCCCCGCATCGCTTTGAACGCATTGTGGTGGCCAACGGTGCCTTACCCACAGGCGACGAACAATTCCCGCGCATCTTTAAGATTTGGCGGGCTTTCGCACGGTATTCGCCGTGGTTTCCGATCGATCGTATCGTGGCTGCGGGATGTACCTCGCCTATTGGTTCGGCCGCACGCCATGCCTATCGCGCACCCTTTCCTAATGCTAAATACTTAGCGGGAGCACGCGCTTTTCCTCGTTTGGTGCCCAGCACACCTGATGATCCGGCCAGCGAGCCTAATCGGGCGGCTTGGCGGCGTTTGGAGGCATGGCACAAACCCTTGTTAACCTTGTTTGGCAACCGTGACCCGATTACGCGTGGAATGGCAAAGGTTTTTCAACAGCGTGTGCCCGGTGCCCAAGGACAGCCCCATGAATGGTTAAAACCGGCGGGGCACTTTATTCAAGAGGATCAAGGGGCGCAGTTGGCATTGAAAACCATCGACTGGCTAGCGCAATTGGGCTGGGATGATTTAAGCGAGTGATCAAGGCGTGGACTAGAACCACGCCTTGGGCAGCCACGGTTTGCCCAAGGCTGCTCGTGTAGGTCGTTTTTGTTTAGCTTACGGCTTAATCAGCTTTTGGCCAGCGCCAGGCGGTCACACCCATCAAAGCCAGCACCAACAAAACTAAGCCTGCCGGGTTAAAAGTCGGCACTGCTAGCGCCGTTGGTGGCGGTGGGGGCGGAGGTGCTTGAACGGTGTTGTAGCAGAGTTCCACCAAGCCGTCGCTATCGGCGCTGATGCTGGGGCTCGGGTTGTTGGGGTTCATGCCCATGTTGAGCGAACCACCACCACCGGCACCGCCCAGGGTGTCGGGTAAAAGATCACCGGCACCACCCGCTCCGCCGCCAGCAAAACCGCCACCGCCGCCGCCGCAACCCGTGGGCGCGCCGCCGCCGCCGAAGCCGCCTTGGGAATTAATGAATAAAAAGTTACTGCTGCCATCGGCGCCATTCAATAATGCTACTGCTGGGGTCGAGTTGCCATCCACGGCTTCGCCATCACTATTGAGCCCGGCTCCAGCGCTAGCACATAAGGTGCCGAAGCCACCTTCGCCCTCCGCGCCACCGGCCGCGCCAGCTTCGCCATCTACCATCGGATCGAGATCGCCTGCGCCGCCGTTGCCACCGGCGCTACCACCTGCGGTGCCTGCTACGGTATTGCTGAGCACGGTTTGTTCACCGGGAATTCCGCCGTCACCACCTGTGGCTCCGGCCGCGCCACCGGCACCGCCGCCGCCGCCAGCAATTAATAGCGCGTTGGCTGAGGCTAAATCAGTGCCCAGTGCAATCATTGATGCACCACCACCGCCGCCGCCTGCGGCATCGCCGTCGTTACTGCTGCCCTGAGAACCAGCACCGCCAACAATAATTTGTAGCGTGTCGCCCGCAGTCACACTGAATGTGCCCTCGACCACACCGCCCATGCCAACGGCCGCGTTCGGGCTGCTGCCACCACCGGCGCCACTGGCGCGCGCGAAAATGGTGTCGGTGTCGGCGGGAATAACAAAGGTATCTACCGTGCCGGTGAAACTGAAATCGACCTGCGTAAAGTCGGCCGGGCAGGTGATTTGTGCCACGCTGCTCGCGCTGAAACTAAGGCCCATTATCAGCGGAAGCAGGCTTTTTTTGTGAAGTGTCATAGTGCGATGCGAACTCATATGCGTCCTTGCCAGTTAGCCCATCGATGAAGACGATGGCTTTTAGGTGAAACGGAAGATCGGTTGCAAGGGAGAATGGCAACCGTTTTGCCCTGGCTGACCTGACTGTTGTGTTAGTTAATGTCAGCGCGGCCTAGTCTACGATTGCCCACGGTTGACTGTTAAGAGGTCAGATAGAAAAAATCTTTAAGAACAAAGTTATAAATGCTTGTGGAATACACGCGATGAGATGTTGATACTCGGCGTTGCTTTGCTGTCGTATCGATGCCGTTTTTCGTTGCCATCTACTTGCGCGGTTTTGCCCTGGCGGTGGGGACGGCTTGGCTGGGGTCGTCGGGCCAGAAGTGTTTGGGATAACGCCCTTTCATTTCTTTTTTGACGTCGTGATAAGAGCTTTGCCAGAACGCTTTGAGGTCTTGAGTGATTTGCACAGGACGGCGAGCGGGCGACAACAAATGCATCACCACAGCCACCCTGCCCTGGGCCAGGCGCGGGGTATCTTGCAGGCCAAAAACTTCTTGTAAACGCACCGGGATAATCGGCGGGTTATGGCTGTAGTCGAGGCGGATACGGCTACCGCTGGGGGCCTGCCAATGGCTGGGTGCCCATTGCTCTAATTGCTGCTGCTGCGACCATTTTAGGCGATTCAATAACAGCTCGCTGAGTTTTAAACGACTGATATGGCTAAGGCGTCGCATGCCCGATAAATAAGGCAGTAACCAGTGTTCAGCACTGGCCAGTAGCGTCGTATCATCCATGGCCGGCCAGTGCTTAGGGTCGACACCATGCATAAAGTGTAAGCGCTGCCGCAAGGCAATACTGGCATCGTCCCAGGGTAGGCAATCGACCCCTTGTTGTTGAATGCCCGACAGTAATCCTGAGCTGATTTGCTCGTCGCTAACTTCA
The DNA here is from genome assembly GCA_022360675.1 of Lysobacterales bacterium. GTDB lineage: Bacteria > Pseudomonadota > Gammaproteobacteria > Xanthomonadales > Wenzhouxiangellaceae > JAKSCJ01. The sequence continues at coordinate 3,153 of JAKSCJ010000453.1, read as the reverse complement.
GTGAGTGCTTCTTGCTTTACGATCAAGCGCCCCAGGTGCTGTTGCCGCTCGGCAATCACCTGTTGTTGGCGCTCGCTCCAGCGCACCACCTCGTGCTCTGATAATAAATGACTGTGAAATTGCGCGATGAGATTGAGGTCGATGCTGGCCGCCAACTTAATGTGACCCTCCTGGCCATCGTCGACCAGTGCCGCAACAATAAATTCATGACGCTTTAAAGCATCGCCAGGATTGACCCGAGCACCACGACCATTGCTGAGTTGGAAGCGACCATGGGTACCGGTTTTGTCGCTGCTGTGGGCGGCACGTTGGCGGCCAATGCGATCAGGATAGGCATAAGCTAATAGCAGACCTGCCGTGTGCGCTGTTTGCTCAGGGCGCTTGTAAAGTGCAGGTTTTTGCGTGCTGTGATTTCCCCTAAGCCTGCCTTGATGCAACTGCCGCTGCCAACGTGCGGCTTGTTGCTGTAAACGTTTGGCTTCTGAGGGCTTTAATTGACTCTGCGCGCTGAGTAAGTCGTCTAAGCGTGCACTGAGATCGGCGTGGGGCCAATGTCGCCATGGGTCACGTTCTTCCAGTATGGCAGCTAAGGCGCATGCAGTATCAGCAAGCGATAACTCATGAGCGCGCACCATCATATGTGCTAAGCGAGGATGCGCGCCCAACTGAGCCAGCTGATCGCCGTGCTGGGTTAGTTGGCCTTTAGCATCGAGCGCTTGTAGCTGCTGGAGTAAGTCATAAGCTTGGTTTAGCGCGCCGCTGGGCGGTGCGTCGAGCCAGCATAGTTGTGCGGCGTTGTGTACGCCCCAGCGTGCCAGTTCCAATTGCAAACCGCAGAGGTCGGCATGCAGGATTTCGGCCGCCGAAAACGCGGCTAACTGGGTGGATTCGGGCCACAGCCGATAAGCGTGCCCAGGGCGTAGGCGGCCAGCTCGTCCTGCTCTTTGTTCGGCATTGGCTTTGGAGATGCGCTGGGTATGCAGGCGCGTTAAGCCGCTATTGGGGTCAAAACGTGGAACCCGCATTAAACCCGAGTCCACCACCACATCGACACCGTCGATAGTGAGACTGGTTTCGGCGATGCTGGTGGCGAGTACAATTTTGTGCTGTCCTGCCGGACAAGGCTCAATGGCTTGTTGTTGCTGGGTGAAGGGTAATTGGCCATGCAGTGGCGTAACGCTAACGCGCTGTTGTGCGATCTCGTTGGCGAAAAACGCTTGCAAATGGCTTTCGATACGGCGAATCTCGGCCATGCCGGGTAAGAACACCAATATACTGCTGCTGTGCTGTTGGCTGATGCGGGCAATGGCTTGAGCGCTTTGGCGGCAATATTGAGGCCAATGCTGTTGATAACTCTGGCCCAGCGCCTCGTAATGAATGCTGACCGGGTGGCTACGCCCGGCGCTGGTCAGTATTGGCGCATTGTTCATTAATTGCGCCACCGCTTCGCCATCTAAAGTGGCCGACATCACTAACAGACGTAGATCTTCACGCAAGCCTTGTTGGCAATCTAACGCTAAGGCCAAACCTAGATCGGCCTGTAGGCTGCGTTCGTGGAATTCATCGAAAATCACCAAACCCACATCGTCTAAGGCAGGATCATCCTGCAACATGCGTGTCAGGATTCCCTCTGTCACCACTTCTAGTTGAGTGTTGGGCCCGCACTGCTGCTCTTGGCGCATACGGTAGCCCACTCGCTGCCCTACCTTCTCACCCAGTTGTTGAGCCAGTCTGTGGGCCGCGTTGCGTGTGGCTAAGCGCCGAGGTTCTAGCATGATGATTTTGCGCTGTGCTAACCAAGGTGCATCGAGCAAGGCCAAGGGCACACTGGTGGTTTTACCGGCGCCGGGAGGTGCTTGTAGCACCAAATTGACTTGTTGCGCCAAGGATTCTGCGATGGCAGGAATTAAGGGCGTGATGGGTAGCGATGCGTTCATAAGTGTACGAGGCGAGACTGGAACCACGCCGTTTTTTAATCGAATGATAGCGGCACAAAACCGGGGTGACGCCGATACTATTTTAGGGCATCGGCTTGGCGCAAGCGCTGCAATTCAATAACGAGGGGTAAGTGCGCTAGCAATCTACGCAGTGTAATAAGCAGTTAATCGCTTGTAGTCATAATTTAGCCAATAGCGATAGTAAAGCCGCGCGGCATTCGTTACAGTGATTACTCCTAAATTTGTACTGTTGTTATGTGCATACAAATTCCAAGGTGGCGTGTAGCTGAACACAAGCAATAAGCGGCACCAGTGTAGGTTTAGGGGCTCGGTTTAGCGGTGCGGAACTGGGTGGTTTGCCACATGAAAATCGCACCATCTTAATGGATCGCTTCATGCTTGTTGCAGATGGTTTTGTTCGGCGAGGAATGATACGAAATACACCGGTAGCAAATGGCGAAGCGATGACTTTACGGGCCGCTGATGCGGTAGAAGCTGCCGATATTGCCGTTTTGCCAGTGCCTTTAGCTTTCTTGTGCTGGGTTGGGAAGTGTTTCCGGTGATGTTGGCGGTTTTTTTACGTAAAGATAGCGCGCTGGGGTCAATCGCATTTTTTGATACGGCTACATACAGCTAAGTATCACGCTGAAGCGCTCTTAACTTCTGCCTTTTAAGGAACACTACAATGAGACCTAAGCTCCTTATAAGAATGCCAGGAAGGCAGATTATAGTTGGAACCTCTCTACTCTTATTAACTCTGGCCAGCTCTAGCGCTGTTGCTATGACGGTGACAAAAACGGTGGATCCACCGGGTTTAGTGTCGATCGATGGTTGTGGCAGATACTGCGATACACTGCCTCCGGTGAGCTTCGATGCAACGGATTTTGGCACGGCTTCGGAAATTACCGATGTAGACGTCAGTATCACCTGGTTTAAAACCGATCGTAGCTGTAATACACCGAGCGATGGCAACGCGTTTCATGGTGAAACGAATTTTCGCTTGGATGGCCCTAGGGGCAGGAACGTTGTGCTTGCATCTCCCGGAACCTGGTCTGGGCAGGACAGTATCAATACTGTGACCACTGATTTTGATCAGGCGGCGGCGGCAGTCCCATCTGGAACACCGGTTTCAGGTACTTTCCGGCCCAACAATGGAAATCTGGATAACTTCAACGGCCTATCAGGCACCGCGACCTGGGAGCTGCGGGCTGGAGAT
>JAKSCJ010000087.1 GCA_022360675.1 Lysobacterales bacterium | reverse complement strand
GATGAAGTTGCGAAGATCCTAGCACTGCAAGACAGGCTGATTGCACAAGCGCTCTTTCAGTTTCGGAGACTTGGGCGGTTTGCAGTCAAAGCCCTTCGGCATGATGATGTCGTATTCTTCCAAGCCCTTGCCAAAGAGGCTGGCACCTTTACTCAGCCGAGTCAGGCCAAAGACCTCTGGAGGACGGTGCGAAGGTCATTGCCAAAGTTTCAACAGCGGAGATTGCATGCCCCTCCTGAACAAATTGAGGCACTTGAGGATGAGTGGCACCCGTATTTTCAACATCTTGAAGCGGGTAGTTCAGTTGAAGCTAATGAGCTTGTGCCTGTTGATAAGGACAGGCCATTCCCACCAGGACTTTCCTCGGTCCGCTAAAAGGATCTCGTCCATGGGCATATAGCATATTATCCAACAAGACCACATCACCCATGCGCCAGGGGCGGCGAATGGTCTCTTCATCGTAGGCTTTACGAATAACGGCAAGGTCTGCGGCGGCAATAGGACTGCCATCACCATAGTAACTGTTACGCGGTAAACGTTCTGGCCCTACGCTGTTTAATAAAGACTGTTGAATTTCAGGACGGTAATTACTGAGATGAAATAAATGCGCTTGATTAAACCAAACTCGCTCACCGGTACGCGGATGACAGGCACTGGCCGGACGACGCTCACGAGTGGTGAGACTGCCGTCGTCATGCCACTGGAAGTCGATATCGTGCTCACGGCAATAGGTACTGACCACCTCGCGTTGATCGGTTTGAAAGACCTCCTGCCAAGATAAATCCAACACCCCATAGTGCCGCACATAGAGTACGCCTTGGTCTTCAAAGCGTTGGCGAATTGCTGGGGGAATTCGTTGATACACCTTGCGGCTATCGGCTAAAGGGGTGGTTCCACCTTGTTGGGCCGGAATCAAACAAGCCAAAGCCAAGCGCATGGCCCAGGCGTGGCTGTAGGCGTTTTCGTTGTGTAGCGGGATGGATTCTTCTGGCGGGTATTCGGTAGACGAATAAATACGCCCTTTCAAACAAGTGCGCGGGGTGGAGCGATTGCGGTATTCCAATAGCTCTTGGCCCCACAGCCGGGTTAGCAAGCGCTCGAATTGGGCACAGGTGTTCAGCTTTAAGCCGGGCAACACCAAAGCGCCATGCTGATTTAGTAGTTCGTCGATGTGGTTACGGTTCTCGTCCGCCCATTGCAATAATTGGCGGCCACGTCCTGTGACTGAGATTTCCATGAGCACGCTCTTACTCGGTGCAAGGTCTTGATATTCTGATAATGCAGACTGCATGCCTTTCCCCCTCGCCGTTACCGTCTCTGCGGCTTTTACTCGCTGGCGGTCCATGCCTGCTGCAACGCTTTTTCAACAAGATACTATTTTTTAATCATTCTCGGCCAGAAAAATCGTTCTTTACTAAAAGCTTTCTTACGGTTTCGGTACGTGATGAAGATTCATTGGGGGCCACAGCGCCGGGCTGCGGCCCTATTTTGGTGGTGGCGGTCGATCTATTCCAGATCGTGTGCTGGTATGCGGTCTCAATAAACCTAACCATGGTTTGATCCGTCAAATTATTCCACCTGATCGGGCTTTCAACCCACCGCGCGACGACGAATCGCCCGCAAACCTTGTTGGCGTAAATCTTGATGCTCGCGACGCTTTTCTTCGCGCTTGCTTTGCAAACCCTGAGCCACCATGGCGCGTAACTCACCCAAAGAGCGGTACGGCTTGTGGCTGACTTCCTCTAAGAGGTGGTGGTAAGCCTCGCTGAGATCTTCGATAAACGCGGCCGAGAACAAATCGGTTTTGTACTCAAAACGGCAATTGGCCAGGCTGCCATCTTCTACCGTATCGCGCTCGATGGTGAGCATAAGATCAAACTTCGCCAGGCGGCGATTCACTACAAAAGGCTCGACTTGTAAATCGTGAAAATCCAAACGTTGTGGCATGGCTTCAAGATACACAAAACGCGCAGCCGACAACATTTGGCTCACTGGGCGACGCCCTCCGTGATCTTGCGCCAGGCTCTCCACCACGCGTTCAAACGGTGCTTGCTGATGGCTGAAGGCATCGTTGATGGTGGCACGGGTTTGCGATAAGAAATCGTTGAAGGCCAAGCTTTCATGACCGTCTTGGCGAATCGCCAAGGTATTCACGAATAAGCCCACCAACGATTGCAACTCGCTGTAATGACGCTCGGTCACCGGTGTGGTGAAACACACATCGGAGCGATTAGCACAAGCGCTCAGCAGTAAATGGTAAGCCGCCGACATCAGCACATAGCGGCTCACGCCGCGATCTCGTGCCAAGCGATCCAAGCGCCGCATGAGTTCACCCTCAACGGCAAAGGAATGTACTTGGCCCTTGTTAGACACCGTGGTTGGCAGCGCATCTTGCTGCCCTTCTTGGGCGCACAAATCGCCCAATTCCATATTCTCCATGCCTTTTAAATGACGCCGCCAATAAGCCAAATTACGTTGCACTGAAACCTCATCTAAATGCTCGCGCTGCCACTGGGCAAAGTCGGAGTATTGAATGGGTAACGGTTGCCATTGAATGGCCTTTGCTTGACACAAACTGGCGTAGGCTTCGCTAAGCTCAGAGAAAAACACCCGCACCGACAAACCATCGCAAATCAAATGGTGCATAAACACACCCAAAGCGTGGGATTGCTCGTCGATCTTAATTAATACAAAACGCACCAAGGGTGCTTTGGATAAATCAAATGGGCGTTGACTCTCTGCACTGAGTAAATCCAGCACTTGTTCGCGGCGGGTTTTGCGATCGTTAGGCAGGTGAGTGAGATCAGCCTCTTGTAACGGTAAGGGCAGATGCTCTTGGATGTGTAATTGCGGCTGGCCTTCATGGGTGATCACGGCACTGCGCATCACTTGATGGCGTTCGATAATTAACGCTAAAGCTTGTTTCAAAGCTTGCGTGTTTAAAGGGCCTTGGATGCATAAAGCACGCCCTTCATTGTATAAACCACTGGGTCCTTCCAATTGCTCCAACGACCACAAGCGTTCTTGTGCATACGACAACACCGGGGCTTGGTCCTTGGCCGCCGGAGTAATTTCCACCGTTTTGGCATTGGCAAGAAAGTCGACAATCTCGACTTTATTCGCCACGATGAGGGCACGACGCTGGGCACTCATGGCGCCTGCGGGTGCACTAAATTTTAATTGGCCTTGATCAAGCCAGAGTCGTATATCGGCCGCCGTTAATTCTTTGATTAAATCCGTGAGTTTCATAAGACCCCCTCCTCACGCGCCGCGCCCGGTCCCCCTTGCGCGGGTGCGCCAGTCCCCCTTATTGCCCACAGTCGTGCCTGGACTAGCGCACTCATGGCAACCACTGTGGGTTCTTCGAACAGCGCTTCTAACGGTACGTCCACTGCGAAATGATCACGCAGCTTGGCCGCCAGTTGTGTTGCCATTAAGGAGTGTCCACCCAACTCAAAGAAATTATCGTTGCGGCTCACCGTCTCGACCCCGATGAGCGCGCACCATAGCTGGGCGATATCTTCCTCAATGCTATCTTGGGGTGGTTCACCCCGCGAATGTACAGCACTGTTGTCAGCATGTGGCCATTCAGTCATCCCGGCCCCTTGAATACCGGTTGTGACGACCTGATTGGCCCGCTTGGTGCTCTGTTGTTGTATATACGCCCTATCCTGGGCATTAAGCAGAGCACTCCGCCAAGCGTTGAGTCGTGTTGATACCGATCCGGTACAAACCGCTACTTGAGCGCAGTGTTGGTGTTGTACCAAATCAAGAATTTGATCAAACAAATCGTTGGCCATATGGCGCTTGATCATGCCAGGCATCCCCAATGCTTGGATGATCCGATTTGTTGTCGATACGTTTGTTGTTTCCTCCTCCTTATCATTGTTATCAGCATTCAAAGCTAATAACAATGATTCCAATTTGTACTCGCTTACTCGAGATAAACGAAAACCCCGAATTTGCATCAGTAACTCGCCGTCTAAGGCGCGTAAATCGATATCAAGACAGAGATATAAAGCGGTCTGTTTGCGCAGTCTGCAATGGCTCTCAAACTGTTCAGGCAATGCTTTATAACTTATTGTTTCGTCGATGCTTTGTGGTAAAAAAACGCCATCGTGACGTTGTCCAAGACTGGCCATGCGCGACAACAACGCGGCACTATTAACCAAGCCAATAGACAAATCTAATAAACCAGGATGTCGATACCAATGCCGCAACTCCGCTTGGGTTGATGGCGGAATGGTATAACGCGACCACACTTGCTGATTCTCAGCGCGACATTCTTGCAAGCCTAACCAGTGCGTACCGAACTGTGCATAGTCCACTTGTTCGAGCGGATCAAAGTCGGTCATGGGTGTCAGCATGGCTGCTTGCCATTGAATCGGTTCAAGCACATCGCTTGGCAGCTCATCGGCTTCACAAGCCAAGCAGAACTCGCCATGTAAACGCTGTTCGCGACCTTCGCCAGAACTCACACGAACATGCCAGCCACCCTCAACTCTAGGTGTGACTCGTGTGCTAAGCAGCACTTGTTCTTGCGCCGCCACAATGGGCATCAGCAATTGCAGTTGTGACACCCGCATCGCGTTAGCACCATAACCTAAAACGGTTATTAATGCTTGCGCTAATTCCAAATAAGCTACACCGGGTAATACACGGTGACCTAATAAACGATGATCTTGAAACAACCAATGGCGGGCCGGTAAGCGTTGTTGAAAACAGCACTCACCCGAATCGTGTTGTTCGATACAACGTCCCAATAAAACATGTTCAACATTTGCATCCGGGCCAGCCAAGGCAGTAGCTGCTTGCGAATCCAAAGTCTCGTTATGACGACTTGTAGGCTCAGCGACTTCAGCCTTTGTGTTGGGCGGTGCTTGCCGGTTCAACATGCCCACATCGCGCCATGCATCCCAATTGATCGCGCAGATAGGTAATTGGTGATGCTGGCCTTGCAGCGCCAGTGTATCCATATAGCGATTAGCTGCAGCGTAATCGTATTGACCCACCAAGCCACCGAGGGCCAATAACGAAGAATTGAGCAGAATAAAGTCGGGCGTTTGCTGTTGGAATGCTGCTAGCAACACGCTGGCTCCAGCACGTTTAGGTGCCATCACATCGTGTATTGTTGCTGCGTCTTTTTGAACCAACAAACCCTGGCCCGGTCGGCCCGCCGAGTGCATCACACCATGAATTTCACCATGGGTGGCTTGCAATTGCTGCAACAGTTCAGCAAAGGCGCGCGCATTGCCCACATCACAACTGTAGTAGTGCACGGCTGCCGCTTGCTTACGTAGCTCGCTTAGCGTGTTTTGCAGCTCGCCATCATCAATGGCGCGACGGCCTACGATAAGTAGCTGCACATGCGGCACCCGCTGACTTAAATAGCGCGCAAAACACAGGCCAATGCCACGACTACCGCCAGTGATTAAATACACACCTTGGGCGCGCCAAGATAATGCTTGAGCGCTGATAGCGCTGGGCTCAAATTGCCGCTGCCAACAATAACGACCACGAATAGCCACCGGAAACAGGCTGGGATAATGTTGTTTGGGCAGCGCAATGAGACGTAGTATTTGATCCACCGTGCGCCGCCGCCGGCCGCCACTTTGATTGGGATCTTCAGTGGCCAGATCTACATCGACCGCGCAGTAGTTCAAATCATTTTCTTGAGCGATAACCTCGGCGGCCACGGGCAGCATGGACTTCGCCGGACAGAGTAATTCGTGACCCAACACTTCGGCGGTGTGATTGCCCAATAACACCAAGCGAGTTTGCGGGGCTGTGCTAAACACCGATTCTTTATGCTCGGGGTATAAGCTCAAACCGGCCAAAGTTTGTAATGCTGCATTTAGTGAAATTAATGCCTGATAGGCGTTATCGCTGTCGTCGGTGGTATCCGATAAACCCCAAGCAAAAATAATGCCATGGGGAAACAGACCGGCCTCGTGCAGGTTTTTCAACAGCAAGATCAGGTCATCGGCCACACTGGGGTTAATGCTGTATGCATCCACGCCACCCATAGGATGAATACGATTATCGTAAACATCGAAAACACGGGCATCGGCAGCGCGTAAGCGATAGGCCAAATCGGCCGAATAACCCAGGGTATCGTGAAATACCAGCCACCGTTGTTGGGCAAAGCTATCGATTTCATCCACCGATACCGCCATACGTTGCCAGTGTTCGACCTGCAAACGAGGAATAGGCGTGGATTCTTGCTGCTCGTGTTTACTGCTTAAAGAAGCTTGACGCCAATGCCGTGTGGGTGTGAAAGGATAACCGGGCAATGGGATGCGCTGGGGCTCGGGTTGGCGCCCCTGGTGCAGTGGACGATATTTTTGATTCACCGCCGCCCAGTCGGCTTCAAAACCGGCCTGCCAGAGCTTCCCTAAGGCTTTATAAATAGCCACCATATCGCCATGGCAGTCATTACGTTGAGGGCGATCGTTGAGCGCTTTGTAATCCGTCGAAGAACTAAAGCTGCAGTCTGCATTCATTCCATTAATGCGCGCCAACTGGCTTAATACACCACCGGGGCCGACTTCTAAACAATGGGTCACCGAGGCACGTTTAAGGCACTCCATACCCGACTCAAACTGAACCGGTTCCAGTAAATGATTGATCCAGTATTGTGGATCAGTGGCTCTGGCGATATCTAACACCGAGCCATCGTTGTTTGAAATCAGCGTCATCATGGGCGCACTCATGGGCACGCGCTCTAACTCCGCTTTCAAACGATCCACATGAGGTCGCAAATGATGAGAGTGGAACGCCCGTTGAGCGCGCAAACGACGCCAAGTGAGCCCTGCTTTTTCCAAGCGAGCGATGAGTTCATCGTAGTGGTCTTCCGACACACCCAACACCGACAACTGCGGCGCATTGACCGCAGCTAAGCTGGCAATATCTGCGCCCACTTGCTTGGCAGTACGGCCGTCGGCCAACACACTGGCCATAGCGCCCGGCGTGCTTTGTTCGCATAACTCGCCACGCAGCACTAATAAATGCAAAGCATCTGCTAGTTTAAAAACACCCGCAATACAGGCGGCGGTAAATTCGCCCAAGCTGTGGCCCAGCATAAAGTCGGGCTGCACACCCCAGGCTTGCCACTGGCGGGCTAAAGCGTATTCCACCGCGAACAACAATGGCTGCGCATAGCGTGTGCGATAAATGGGATGGGCATCGGCTTCTATGTTCAGGTCCCACATGCATTCGGGCTCGATATCCAAATAAGCGCGCAGATAATCGAAGCATTGATCTAGCTCGTGGCGGAACACCGGCAGCTCTTCATATAAGCCACGCAACATGCCGGGATACTGACTGCTTTGACCGGGAAACAAAAACGCCAGCTTCGGCCGTTGATGATGCATACTGCGCCGTGCTGGCAGTGCCTCCACCTGAGCTTCATCTTCAGCGCCCTGGGTAACGATACAAGCGCTACGCCAGGCAAAACGCTCACGCGCACTTTGCAGTGTCCAGGCCACATCGGCGGGGTGCACATTGAAGCGCCCGTCTGCGTCCAACAAAGCTGCCTGTAAATCCTGTTCGAACGTCAGCACACCGGCCTCGGTACCCGCCGATAAGGGCCAAAAATAGCTTTGTGTTGCACTGCTCAGCGGAGATTCGCGCCGTGGGGCCGACTCCACAATGGCGTGGGCGTTGGTTCCGCCGAGCCCGAAAGAACTCACCGCCCCCACCCGACGACCCGAAGCCGCTGCTGGCCACGGGCGTAGCTCGGTATTCACATAGAAAGGACTATTGGCGAAGTCAATTTTTGGATTGGCTTGATCAAAATGCAAGCTGGCCGGAATCGCCTGATGCTCCAGACTCAGCACCATCTTGATCAGCGCTGTTACCCCGGCGGCCACTTCTAAATGGCCTAAGTTGGTTTTAATCGAGGCCAGCGCGCAAGACTGCGTTGCGGTATCGGCAAAAACATCGTTAAGCGCCGCTACTTCGATGGGATCACCCAGGGCAGTACCCGTGCCGTGCGCTTCAACAAAGGTGATATCGCGCGGATGAATTGCCGCTACTTGTTGCGCCATACGAATCACATCGCGTTGGCCCGCCACACCCGGTGCCCAGTAGCCCACTTTATGGGCGCCGTCATTATTAACGGCAGTGCCTCGGATAATGGCGCGTATAGGATCACGATCGCGACGCGCGTCTTCGAGACGCTTCAGTACCACTAAACCCACACCATTACCAAACACCGTACCCGCAGCGTGGGCGTCGAAGGCACGACACAAGCCATCGGGCGACTGAATACCGCCTTCCTGATACCAATACCCTACCCGTTGCGGCACGTTGATATTGGCACCACCTGCAATGGCGATATCACATTCGTCGTTCAGCAAAGCACGCACCGCCATATGCACCGCTACCAGCGAGGTGGAGCAGGCGGTATCGATGCTGACAGCGGGACCATTTAGATTCAGGGTATGGGCGAGACGGGTGGCGGCGTAGCTTTTATCGGCACCCACCTGAACTTTGAGATCTTCCAGCGATTGCAGCGGATTGAGATTGGGCAGCAAATTATTGAGGTAATAGGTGGGCAGTTTGGTGCCCACATACACGCCAGCGGGCACTTGAATCGAGCGCGGGCGATAACCGGCCGATTCTAAAGCGTGGTAAGCGCATTCCAATAAGAGCCGCTGCTGCGGATCCATTTCTTCGGCCTCGCGCGGGGCCATACTGAAAAACTCGGCGTCGAAACAGTCTTCGCGTTCAATCCACGCGCCTTTGGCCACATAGTTTTTCAGCTGCGCTAAAGACTCGTCTAAACCAGCGGCGGCCAGTTCGTCGAGCTGCACATCGCGAATTCCACTTTGCCCTTCGGCTAACAGTTGCCATAGTGCATGCACACTATTGGCACCGGGAAAGCGTCCGGCCATACCAATAATGGCGATGGACCCAATATCGTCATCGTAGTGCTCAGACATATCTGCGAGCCTTACGTTCACGTTGACGGCGCAGAGCTTCCCGCTGGCGGCGTCCTCGTTCATCCGTATCGACTGCTGATGCGTCCTTGTCATCGGGCGATAAATGCTCCGCCAATTGGCGAATACTGGGATACTGGAACAATGTGGTCACGGCAAACTGCATTCCGATCGCTTGCTGGATTCGGCTATGGGCTTGCACTAAGAGATTAGAATTACCTCCGGCGGAAAAGAAGTTGTCGTCTAGCCCCACCTGCTCGAGTTCCAGCAACTCACGCCACACTCTAGCGATTTCCGCTTGTAGCGAGGTCATGGGTTCGTTGCTTATGCTGCTTAGCTTGTGTGTACTGTGTTGATCGGGTTTGGGTAAGGCACGGCGATCCACTTTGCCATTGCGGCTTAACGGCAGTGCCGACATCATGACAATATGCGGCGGCACTAAAGCTTCGGGCAAATGCTGGCGTAAGCGCTGGTGAATTTGTGCCACTTGAGCTTGCTGGTCTTCCAGCGGTGCTTTATCGCTACCGCGACCGGGCTGGCGGTCGTACTGCCAGTGTTCAAGTTGTTCGCGCGCAATGGCCCCACCCAACAAACCATGAACCACCTGATGGCGACGCCCCAGTTGCAGCGACTGGCGCAAACGTTGGTCGTCGCTATAACCCAATGGGCACAGGCCAATCTCGTGACGTCCTGCCTCGCCCATTAACAGCTGGCCCATATAGCCCGCTTCGAGCAAGCAGAAATCGCGCGATAAACGGCCGTATAAAGGCTCAATCGCGTTGAGATCGGCCACTAGCCACAAACCAAAGGCGCTTTGACGCACCATGTCTTCGGCTACCGAGGTGTACATGGGCTCGGCTTGCGCATTACCCACCCGCAAGAGCTGATGCTCTTGGGCTTGGTAGTAGTAATAACCCGCATCCATACCCTGTACGGCACCGCGCCGCAGGTACAAATACGCCTGCACCGGATACAAACCGCCACCCGATGGATAGCGATACTTGGGTAAGAGTTGGTCGTTGAGTTGCAACTGCGCCAAAGTGGCCAGCCAGTTTCCCAATTGATGAATAGTGAGCGGCTCGGGGCGGAACTGGCGAATACTTTGGCGCTGTAAAAACTGCGCTTTGGCGTCATCTTCGTTGGGACGACCCGGCAAGGCGGTGGCATCGCCCGATAAACGACGCACACCGCGTTGTTCTAACTTAAACGCCGTACGCTCATGGTTATCGGTGATCACCGGTCCGGTTTGATGCAATAAAGCGTTGAGCTGGTTGCTGTGCAATTGCTCTTTTTGCTTGGGCACGACCCAGGCGGCCAGGCGTTTATTTAAACCATCGCCCACGGTGCCCACCACGGCGGCATCTAGCTCGCAATGATTCAACAAGGCCGCTTCCACCTCGGCGGTTTCCACCCGTACTCCTTGGAGCTTCACTTGTTCGTCGCTACGGCCCATAAACTCGATGTTGCCATCGGGTAACCAGCGCCCTTGATCGCCACAGCGATACAGTCGCTCACCCGTACGCGGGTGGGGTACAAAACGTTGTGCGGTTTCGGCCGCATTGTCCCAATACCCCAAGGCCACGCCATTACCCGCACAATAAAGCTCGCCCGTTACCCATACCGGGCATTCTTCGCCCGCGCTGTTGAGTACGTAGTAGCGGTTATTCGGCGCGGGTTTGCCGTAAGGAATTTTGTTTAAACCCTGAATATTGCGCGCCACCGGGTACCAGATATTCCACACCGTGGTTTCGGTGGGGCCGCCAATACTGCACAGCTGCATTTGTGGTGCCATACGCAGGCTTTTTTGCACCAGACTGGTACTCACCCAATCGCCACCCGTCCAGGCTTGGCGCAGGCTGGCGGGAATCAGTTCATGGTTGCCCGCCACGTAATCCAACAGCATTTCCAGCAAGGCCGGAACACTGTTCCACAAAGTGACCGACTCTTGCTTTAATAACTGCAACCAGTGGCTAGGGTCTTTCTGCTTACTGGCCTCAGGCATGACCAAGCAAGCACCTGCCGTTAAGCAGGCAAACACATCAAACACCGAGAGATCGTGATGTAAGGCGGTGAGCGCCAGCAGTTTATCGTCGCGATCCACCTCAAAATGGCGATTCGTCATCGCCACCAGACTGGCCAGATTATGCTGGCTCACCATCACCCCTTTGGGTGCGCCTGTGGTGCCCGAGGTGTAGATGATGTAGGCCAAATCATCGGGTTGGCGTTGAACTCTGGGCGCTTGCGCTGGCGCTTGTTGGGTTTCGTCGTCGTCCATACTGATGGCATAGGCGGGAACCCAGGCTAACAGCGCCAAACTTGCTGCATCGCCAATGAGTGCATCGGGAGCAGAGTCGCTGAGAACCGTTTCGATACGGGCTTGCGGGCTACTGACATCTAGCGGCACATAGGCGGCACCACAGCGTTGAATACCCAGTACGGCCACAATTTGACGCCAGCCTTTTTCAAGTAAAACCGCCACCCGGCCATCGCGGCCAATACCGCGCTGATGTAAAACCTGGGCGAGCTGATCGGCGCGTTGAAGTAAATCGCCATAGGTAATGCGCTCGCTGCCATTCACAATGGCCAAGGCGCGCGGATCACGCTGCACCCGAGCGGCAATCCAATCCACCACATTACCAGCGGGCAGATCCTGCTGGGTCATATTGGCCACCGCCAATAACTGGTGCTGCCATGAAGGCAGGAGATCAATCCGTTGTTCACGCCACATCGCCCGGGCGCTGGAAAGTTGCTCTAGCAAGCCGGTATAGGCGGCGAACATTTCATCGATTAAACCCGGCGGGAAGAGGCTATCTAAGCCATCCCAGTGCAGCCGTAAACCACCGTTTTCGTGCCAGATCTGGTTATCCAGCCACACTTGTGGTGTTTGGGTAATAGCATATTTCACCTCACCTAAACCCTGCTCCATCTGCGCCAGCAGAGAGTCGTCCCAGTCATCAAGACCGGTGGGAAGATGGGTGAACACAATGGGAAAGGCACGGCCACTTAATTGGCCACGCTGTTGCGCCAAATCGCGCAGTAATTGCACACCACTGACTTGGCTGTGTTCAATGGCTTGATGCAGAGCTTGCTGCACCGCGCGTACTTCTTCGACAAAAGTACGTGGCTGCGAGAAATCCATCGGCACCAGCGTAAAGGTGGAGAAATTACCGATAACCTGACGCAACTCAGGGTACTGGCTGGGCCGATTAAACAAAGGCACGTTTAACGTTAATCGTTGCTCCTGCGACCAACGCGCTAACACTTTACCGTAGGCGGTTAGCAATACCGCCGCCATGGTTAAGCCCTGGTCGGCAGCATAGCGTTTAATGTTATGCCAAGAAGCGGCACTTAAGCGGTACTCGCGGCGCACCATGCTGGTGTTGCTTGCTGTGGCTGGATCTTGAGCCAAGGCCAAAGCCGGAGCCGCAGGCAGCTGCGGCAAACGATTACGCCAATAACGTTGAGCACGCGCATACGATTGGGTATGACGCAACTGCTCTAAACTCAGTACATAATCTTGAAAACAGTGTTGCGGTCTTGCTTGTGGAGCCGATGCAGCCGCTAAAGCTTCAGCACTCGCTTGCCCTTGCTGATAAGTGGCTAGCAACTCTTGGAATAATAATTGGAAGCTCCGAAAGTCCAGAAACAAACCATCGATACTTAAATGTAAACGTACCGCTTGTGGTAAGCGCGATGCACGTACATCAAAGGCTGGCCACTGCTGTAAATCTAAGCATTGATGCGACAAGGTATCGCGATAGCTTTGTAGCGCTTGTTCGACCTCGTCGTCGTGATGGTTCGATAAATCTTGCACCGCGATACGGTATTCAGGCACCTCGCTTAACACCCGTTGGCGGCCTTCAGCATCCATCACCGCGCGCAACATATCGTGCCTATGTATGAGCCGATTCCACGCCTGTTGAAAACGCTCGATATCGATATCGCCTTCAAACTCTAAATACGCATGTAAAGAACGCTGACCCAACTCAAACAAATCACCTCGACCTAACCAATAGGCTTGCTGCATATCGGTTAAGGCAAAAGGTTGATGACGGCGATCATCATGACTTCTTAAGTGGAATTCACGACTGGGTAGAATTTGTTTATCGGCTTCGTGATCGGCTTCTTCGATAGCCTGTAGGCAGCGATGTAACTCTTGCAGATCGTGGGCATGCAACAGCTCGCTAATGCTAATGTGCTGGCCCATTTGGTTTTCGATCTCAGCACTCAACATCGCGGCGCGTAAAGAGTCCATACCTAAGCGTGTGAGAGGTTGATCCAACTCCAAATCAGCCGCGCTCACTTGTAAGGTAATGGCCACGCATTGCTGCAATAAGGCCATACGGGATATGGGTCCTTCACTGCCTTCGGTAGCGCTATCGCTTGTTGCTTCTTGTTCATCGCTTAAATAATTTAAGTCGATACCGGTGGCCGTATTTGCAGACCCCTGACGCATACTAGCAACAACGGTTAACTCCGAGCGCAAATACTGTTGCACCAAATCATTACGACGTAACTTGCCGCTGGTGGTGCGTAAGATGCTGCCCGGCGCGATGAGGATGATATCGTCGGCCACCACCTCGTGTTGCTCGGCTAAAATTTCGCGAATACAGGAAAAAATGGCAGGATAATCGACATTTTGTGCGTGCCGATCAAGCTCAGCCACCACCACCAAATGTTCCGATTGCAAGGCACTGGCCGAGGCCGCCCGCGATAAAATCTGCGCCACTGCCGATGCTTGCTGTTGGCTTTGGCGTTGCCTAAAGGCTTCTGCTTCCACACCTAAAGCCGCGATCCCGTGGCGCGATAAACCTTTTACCTGTTGTCCGATGCTGGTTTCGAGATCGGGAGGAAAATAATTGCGGCCGCGAATGATAATGAGATCTTTCAAACGCCCGGTGACCACTAAAGCGCCATTGCGAATGAAGCCTAAATCGCCGGTGCGCAGATAATCGCTTTGTTCATTACCCGGATGCTGCGCTGCGGCATTGCTAATAAGGCGAGCTTGGAAACGTGCTTTTGTCGCCCGCTCATCGTGCCAGTAGCCTTGGGCTACGCTCTCGCCTTGAATCCAGATTTCGCCGATATGTTCGTCGGCCAATTGTTGCGTGGTATTAGGATCAACAATGGCCACGTTAAGATATTGATTCGCATCGCCACAGCTCATTAAGGCTTGGCTATCGGCATGCTGGTTCGCTACCTCAAAGCGCCCCATGCTTAACGCTTTACGGCTAGCCGACAAAGCCATGCCGCGCGGATCACCTGTGCGGCCGCTCACCATCAAGGTGCATTCCGCCATGCCATAACAGGGCAACAGGCTGTGGGCCTGGAAACCATAGGCTGAGAAGCGCTCAATGAATTGATCTAAGGTGGCGGGAATCACCGGTTCTGCGCCACAAAAAGCAGCCCGCCAAGTACTGAGATCGATACCAGCCAGTGCTTCTTCGTTAATACGCTCAGCCGCATAAGCATAGGCAAAGTTAGGGCCGCCCGATGTGGTCGCCCGATACTTGGAAATCAGCGCCAGCCAACGAGCCGGCTGCTGAATAAAATCTTGGGGTGGCATCAAAACCGAGCGCGCGCCCATAAATAGGGGGTTCAATAAACCGCCCATCAAGCCCATATCGTGAAACAAAGGTAGCCAACTCACCATGGTGGAATCGTGATCGGCTAAAGTAGCTTGCCCGATCATCGCCAAGTTATGGCTCAAATTGGCATGGCTAACCATCACCCCTTTGGGTTGACCGGTGGAACCTGAGGTGTATTGAATCAGCGCGATATCAGCGCCGCTTAAAGCCGGCTCTTGCCATTGCTCAGCATCACCTTTGAGTAAATGCTCGATGGCCAACAGCGGTAATTGGGAGAGTTGCGGGATCGCGCTGGTGTCGCTGCCAAGCGTGCTGAGGTATTGGTATTCGCCAATCACAGCGGCAGCTTTGGCATTTTCGATAATGCCGCGTATACGTTGCCAATGCTTAGCCTGGGGCCGGGGCTGGTTACAGGGCACGGCAATGGCACCTGCATAAAAACAACCCAATAAAGCCACCACAAAGGGCAAACCTTGGCTTAATACCAACACGGGTTGCCCCGCCAATTGTTGTTGCTGCAAAGACACAGCAATGCGGCGCGCTTGTTCGTCAAGCTCGCCATAATTTAATGCCACACCCGGTTCAGGCTGCCCCTGACTTCCCAGTGCTTCGTAAATTAACGCTATCTTACCGGCCGACTGGATAGACCAGCGCCTGAGTGCTCCAACAATGGAGACCCATTCCCTACTTATGCTAGCCATTCCCCGCCCCTTGAATATTTTTATGGAAAGGCTGTGCGGCGCTTTAGTGGTGGCGCCCTTGCTTGGCATCACTAAAAAAGCGATACCTGCGAAATGCGCACCTGCCGCTTAAAACTTGGCCCTGCAGCGATTACTCGCCTTAAGTAATAGATATAGAAAGGGGGAAGATGTGCGCAAGCGCACTTAGCGAAAATTATTAATTTATAAAATGATTAATGTTGCGTAAGAACCCTGTCCAATGTGGCTCGCATTAATCAAAGCGATTACCTTCGCTTATCCCCCTTGCTTTTCAATTTAGATTAGTCAGCCCTGTAATAGCTGTCAATATCAAAAAACGGCTAAATAGAGCTAAATTGTTTATTTAAAATCATGCACTTACGATACATGCAATTAAAAATATATAGACTAAGAGCTAATTCCGGACGATCTGCATCAAAAATGTGTTGATCCAGAAGAAACTTTATAAATTACGAATACTTAACATTCAAATAAATCTAACTGCTCGTATAATTTTAGAACGCTCATACTACATCACGCCACAAAACCAAAACAAGCATGGGATAAGGTCAATAGCCCATAAGTCTTGTACGTTTTTTAAGTCCATTTAATCTTAAGATTGTTTCCCTTAATTTATGCCAGATGTTGGCTCAAAATTTGATTAAGCGCACTCAACACACGTTGGCTCGATTGCTGTAAGTAAAAATGTCCGCCAGCAAAGCTTTGCCGCTGCATCGGTTTTGAGAAATAGTCTTGCCACGCCAATACGTCATCTTCACTAACGCATTCGTCGTTGTTTCCCCACCATAGGCTGGCCGGGCAATCTAATACGGTGCTGTGGTCGGCACGATCACCTGCATTTTGACCGTAGTTTTCAGACAAACCAAAATCGGCACGCAGCATGGGTAGCATTAGTGCCATTAACTCCTCATGAGCCAACAGCTCGGGAGGTGTTCCACCAAAACGTTTTAACTCCGCCAGTAGTTCTGCGTCATTCATATGTTGACGTTGCAATGTCGATTTAACATGCGGTGCCGGCTTGGCCGAAACAATAAAATGCCGTACCCAAAAGCGCTGTGTAGCGCTTAAATGGTGGATCAAATCGTAAGCTAATAAAGCACCATTGCTGTGCCCAAACAGTACACAAGGGCGATCTAATAGCGGTGTGATCGCCGCCAAGATATCGCCACGCAACTCATCGATACGGTGACGCGCAGGCTCACGCATGCGCCGTGAACGTCCGGGAAGCTGTAGTGCACGAAGCTCAACACCTGTAGGCAACTGCGCCCCCCAGGAGGCAAAACTGGCCGCGCTGCCCCCTGCAAAGGGAAAGCAAATGAGGCGTAGATCGATCGCCTCACATTCACCTAAACGGGGAAACCAAAGCTCGCACTGGGCAGCCTGGAGTTGAGGCATCTTTTGCTGTTGATTAGCGCTGGGTGTGTTAGTGCTCACTGAGTCGTCTTTTACTGCAAACATGAAGGGAGCCATAGGCCGGTCTTATTCGGCTGGCCTTATAGCGCTTTATCAGACGATAGTCAGTATAAGGACGGCCAGCCGAAAACAATACGCATCATCATAACGCGTCTATTAACTCATTCGATATCACGAGAACGAAACGCCAGCTGGCTAAGCACCCTTTGCATAAAGCATAGATCATTGAGTACTAAACGCCATTTTTTTGTAAACCGTAAGCTTGCACTTTCCCAATAACGAAACTTTTCGTCTCAAAAATGAAATCAGTACAATGCCGAAACTCCAACGATGCGATGAAAATCAACAGGGCATCAACTTTCTAGCCACCGGTGCTCGACGCTGCCTTAATACACACAGCATTTCGATTTTAAGAATTTTTCACTACTAGTCAGCTACAAGCCCCGCGCTCAACAGCTCTGCCACGTCATTTAAACAGACAAATACGGCAAAAATAAAGCATGCTTATCATTTAATTTCTTGTAACACAAGCGCCAATATGCTGAAATCGGCTCCGCGTCACAAGTTTTGTCATTTCAAGACTTAAGCATTTTATTGATGAACTCCGCTTAAATTAATAAACGTATTAAATACAAATTAAAAACTCCAAGTAAAAGCGGCTTGCTCGACGGAGCATTGAGTGAATCAATAGATCTGCGCAACAGGGAAGTGTTCATGCACATGCGACATTCACCATGCGCCGTCTACACTTAGCCTATAAAACTAATTCAAAACCATAAAAAAGTATCGATATCCAATGCGAGGACATAACGCGCCTCTTGGGTTGCTTCTGTTGTAGCACCCCCAGGGACACTGCTTAAAGGCTGTTTTTCATTGAAAGCAAAAGCAGCGGCAGCGATTCGGCTCCAACTACTTTTGGGTCGGACTCATTTGGGAGGAAATTGAATGTCTTTGAAAGCAAAAAGCCAGCAGCTGGCCATTGCAAGCTTGCTGGGTTTGGTTGCCACCACCACGGCCTATGCGCAGCTCGACGCCAGTCGAGACGGCGGATTCACCGATAACAATCGCGGTGACACCATTCGTGGTGCCACGGAACTAGGCGCACCGGTTACCGGTGTCCCCGTGGATATTGATCTCACCCGCGTGCCCACCGTGGCACCCTGGCGACCCGGCGACCCCATCAAAGAGATTCCCCGCCGCCATGGCAACGAAGGGAATCCCGTTACCGATACCCCCAGCCGTCTCGATCCTTTGGCCGAGATTCAATGGCTGGAAAACGCGAACAATCGCGCGCAACTAAACTCCAGCCCCGGCTTAAATTTCGAGGGTAATCACTCCACCGCAAACCCAAACGATCCTTCAGGTGCTGTGGGCCGTGATTTTTATATCGAAGCGATTAACGGCGCTGGTGGCACCCAGGTCACCATTTACAATAAAGACAATGGCAACCTGGCATCGGGCCCGTTTGCACTCGATACGCTGGCACCCGGTGGCCAGTGTGGCAATGGCTTAGGTGATCCGGTCATTCTTTATGATCACCTGGCCGATCGCTGGTTCTTAAGCGAGTTCTCCAGCAACGGTAACCGCTTGTGTGTGTATACCTCACGCACTAATGATCCAATTAACGGCGGTTTCTGTTTCTACGAGTTTGCCGATAGCTCCTTCCCCGACTACCCCAAATACGGCGTTTGGCCCGATGCATACATCGCGGGCTCAAACCAAGGCGGCACGCCGCCGGTTTACGCCTTTGACCGTGCCAACATGCTAAGCCCCGACGGCGTTAGCTGCCCCACCGCACGCCCCACCCAGAAGATCACCGGCGCACCGGGCTTACCCGGTCTGGGCTTCCAGATCTTCACTCCGGTAGACCTAAACGGCGATGCACCGGCGGCGAATACTCCGGCTTACTTCATGCGCCACCGCGATGAAGAATTCCACGGCGACAGCGGCGCTAGCGCCAGCACCGATCGCTTGGAACTGTGGGCATTGGATGTCGACTTTAACAACGCTAATAACACCACCTTCACCAAGCAACCCGACATCATTGTGTCGGATTTCGATACCAATTTATGTCCGCCGATTAACGTGTTCGCCTGCGTGCCACAGCCAAATAATGGCGCGCGCTTAGATCCGTTATTAGAAGTGATCATGAATCCCTTAAGCTTCCGCGATTTCGGCTCACATCAGTCCATCGTGGGTGTGTTGCAAACCGATGTGGGCGATTTTGAAGATCACGTGGGTTCACGCTGGTTTGAAATTCGCAACAGCGGCTCGGGCTGGGCTTTACATCAAGAAGGCACCTACGCCCCCGATTCCGACCATCGCTTCATGAGCATGGTGAATCAAGATGGCGCGGGTAATATTCTGCTGGCCTACAATGTTTCCAGCACATCAACCTTCCCCAGTATTCGCTACACCGGCCGCAACGCCACCGATACTTTGGGTGTTATGACCCAGGCCGAAACCCTGTTCGCCCAAGGTAATGGCGTGAACAACTCCAGCCGCTACGGCGACTACAACCACATGACCGTAGACCCCATCGACAACTGCACCTTCTGGTTCTTAGGGATGTACAACCCCAACAGCAGTGGCGATACCAAGGGTATTCGTATTGGTTCGGCCTCCTTCGATAGCTGCACCAATCCCGGTGGCGGTGGTAACAATCCGCCCAATGCCAGCTTCAGCTTCGACTGCACCGACTTAAGCTGCAGCTTCGACGCCAGCGGCAGTTCCGATAGCGACGGCAGCATCAGCAGCTACAACTGGAACTTCGGCGATGGCAACAACGGTAGCGGCGCCAACACCAACCACACCTACGGCAATGGCGGCACCTTCACTGTGACTCTGACCGTTACCGATAACGACGGCGCCACCGACAGCGCCAGCCAATCGGTGACCGTTACCGCACCCACCGGCGGCACTTGCCCTGCGGGTTCTATCGACTTCAACAGCTTCGCCACCACCGCCTTCTCTAATCAAGATGGCAACGGCAGCGTTGATGTGGAAGACGGTGGCGACACCCTGCACTTAAATGGCAACCGCTGGCGCGCTTCTACCCAAACCTTTAACGTGACCGCAAACACCGTTATTGAGTTTGAATACGCCAGTGCTCGCCAAGGTGAAATCCACGGTATTGGCTTTGACGAGAACAACGGCATCAGCCAAAACCGTATCTTCCGTGTGTTCGGTACCCAGAATTGGGGTATGGCGGTGAGCCCGCAATACACCGGTAACGGTGCCTTCCAAAGCTTCACCATTCCCGTGGGTCAAACCTACACCGGCACCAATATGCGCATGATCTTCGTTAACGACGACGACGGCGCGCAAAGCGGTGATGGTCGTTACCGTTGTGTTCGTGTGTTTGAAAACGGCACCGGCGGTGGTGGTCAAAGCTTCTTCGAGAACACCGATAATTTCACCATTAACAGCCTGCAAACCGTTGAAAGCCCCATCGCTGTCGATCGCAGTGGCAATGCGCCCAGCAATTTACAAGTGAATGTGGATATTCAACACACTTATCGCGGTGATCTGGTGATTGATCTGGTGGCTCCCGATGGCAGCACCTACAATCTGAAAACCAGCAATGGTTCCGATAGTGCCGATAACGTGAACGAAACCTACACCGTCGATGCCTCTTCTGAAAGTGCTAACGGTACTTGGCGTTTGCGTGTTGAAGATGTCTTCAACGGCGACACCGGCTTTATCGACGCTTGGAGTTTACAGTTCTAATGAAGAGCTGAGCTTGCCAGCATCTTGCGCTAAGGTGTTGGCAAATCTTAACGCCAACAACGGGCGGCTTATAGCTGCCCGTTGTTCTTAGTGAAACGATTAATCCTTTCTTATCATCAAAAAAGCCCAGCCCAAAGGGATGCCGATGACTTACCAAGCACGATCCATAACCACGCTTTACCAATGCGCCTTCATTGTGTTCATGGCTTTGTTAACAAGTACGGCGGTACTGGCCGCACCCAGCAATGACGAATGGCAGCATGAGCGCCGCGAATGGAATTTAGCCCTGCCCGAATCCGGTCAAGTGGCCGTGAATAATGTTTGGGGTGACGTACGTGTACGTACGCATTTAAAAGACGAAGTGTATGTGCTGGCTAATATTCAGCATCACCAGCAAGACCCGCGCACTATGGACTTGGTGATTAATAATGAATCCAACCACGAGTTGGGTTTAACGGCGCACTTTACCGACAATCAAAAAACCAATAACCCAGCCGACTGGGCACCACGGCGTATCGACCTCACGGTATTTGTGCCCGCCAGTCAGGCATTGAGTATCACCACCACCAAAGGTTTGGCCGAAGTACGCGGGCTCAGTGCGCCCTTAAGCGTGCGCACTCAAACCGGTAACGTGTTGCTACGAATTAAGAACACCTTAGATTTATATTCCGACTACGGCGATGTACAGGTATTTTTCTTAAACACCCAATGGCAAAAGGCATCGCGGGTAGAGACCAAAGCCAGCGATATCGAAGTGATTATCCCCAAAGGGGGTAACACAGAAGTAGGCATCGAAACCCACGGCCAAATCACCACCGACTTCAGCATCAACATCCAACGCGATGAGAGTGAATCGTACAAAACCGCCAGCGCCAGCATTGGTAAAGATGGCTCGAAGCTCAGCATAAAAAGCGATCGCGGGGCCGTGCGTTTATTAAGCTCGGTGGTGCCCGATGCTTCAGCTCAATAGCTAAGCATAGGCATCGCCTGATAAGCTTTTAACCTTCAGGCAAAAAAAGCAAGCAGGAACCCCTGCTTGCTGAATGTTGATGGCTTAGGGCTTTAACCTTTAAGCCGTTTCCCTTTTAGTCGCTTCATAGCGCCTTACAAACGAATCCAGGCATCTTGCCAGTTGGCACCAGTACCCGGAGCGTAATGATAAGGGCTGTTGATATTGCACCAACCACCGTGGGGGAAAGGACGGCAGCGATAACGATAACCGTCGCTACCTAATACAATGGTTTCGCCCACTACATACTGGCCAATCGCATTGGGATACACATAGTCGTAATCGCCGCCGCCACTGTTACTACGACGGTGATCGATTTCCACAATGGCGGTATCGCTCAATTCACCATCACTCACGCGCAACTGTACGCGTACCGTCTGATTCTGTGCGGGATCGGCGAGATTTAATTGAACATTCACACCACTGCTAGCGCTGAGTGTGGCACCACTGCCCGATACGATCGACCAGGAATAACTGAGGGTATCGCCATCGGCATCACTGGAACCCGACGCCGATAACTGGGCACTGCCCGCACCCGTCACCACATTGGGCTGGGCCGAAGCTTGGGCCACCGGTGCGGTGTTGCCGCCAGGAATTTGAATATCCACCTCGTGGTTGAGGTTTTGATCAGCCAAGGTGTACACACGGTTGGCCGTCGCTGAGAACACCGGCTCTACGGTGTCGGTATCAGGATCAAGCACGCCAATACGTGCAAAGGCCGATTCACTATTTACGGTCTGCGCAAAGGCAAAGGCCCATTCGGCAGCAGGACTGTCGTTGGTCACTGTGTACTCAATGCGTTCCACGTCATTGCCCGCACTGTTGAATAAACGCAGTGCCACCGTGCTACCGGCCATTAAATCGCTAAAGGCACGCAGCGGCCCTTCATCGGCCCTCTGGCTCATGGGGCCACCATCGTCACCCAACACCACATCGGTGCAGGTATAAAAGGCTTCTGGGCTATCGGAGCGTTGCCAAGTGGTGTAGATCACATGCTTACCACTCACCGGCGGTAGGGGGCAGTTCAATACATAACGTCCATCTTCCAAAGGCACACTGCCCAGGCGGCAGAATTCAAATAAATCGCCCCAAGCTAATGGTTCATTGGGGTTGTAGCCTTGATGGGTTACGTAAAACACCCAGTCTTGGGTGGCGTGGGGCGCTGTGGCACGAAAGATAAAATCGAACGTGCCATCGGCTTTAGGTACCAAGGGCGTGGCTTGCCAATCATGACGTGCCAAATCTAAACCAGCAAATTTCGTATTGCCACCGGCACACAATTGGCCATCAGGAACCACAGCACGATGGTTACCATTTGCATTGGCCTGATTGACACCGTTCCAATCGTAGAAGGCTTGGGGCCCAGCGATATCACGCGCTGCGGCACAGGCCGGATCACTGGGGTTTTCAGGGTTATTTTGGAAGCAGTTATAAACCCGGCTTTCGGGCACCACGATGCTGCCATG
>JAKSCJ010000003.1 GCA_022360675.1 Lysobacterales bacterium | reverse complement strand
CTCAAAGTGGAACTCTCGCTGCGCACGGTGTTTGAAAGCAACACCATTGTGCAACTGGCCCAGGCCATTGCGGCCAGTCAGCAAGATGAAAATGCTGAGCCAAGTATTCCAACGGTTTCGCGCAAGCATCCTTTACCCTTGTCGTATGCACAACAGCGTTTGTGGTTTGTAGACCAACTGGAAGGCAGCAGCGCTTCGTACAATATGCCCACGGCGGTGCAATTGGATGGCGAGTTAAATGTAGCAGCGCTCCAGCAAGCCGCCCAGGCCATCTTGCAACGGCACGAATCTTTACGCACGCGCTTTGGCATTGAAGGCGATTTACCGCGCCAGTTCATCGTAGAAGATTGCGAACTCGAGCTGCCACTGGTGAATATCAGCCATCTCAGTGGTAACGAACAAGCCAACAAAGTTCAGCAACTCATCGACGAAGCCGCCGCCCATGTGTTCGATCTCAGCCAAGCACCGTTAATTCGCGGTTTATTGATTCGTTGTTCAGCACAGCGCCATATTCTGCAATTCACCGTACATCACATCGCTTCCGATGCTTGGTCTATGGGCGTGTTGTTCAACGAATTTATGCAGTGCTATCAGGCCATGGCGCAAGATCAGGCATCACCCCTGGCGCCCTTACCATTGCAATATGCCGACTACGCCCATTGGCAACGTAGCGAAACCCAACAGCTGCGCATCAATAAAGCCATCGACTACTGGCGGCGTCGCCTGCACGATGCGCCCATGCAATTACGCTTGCCGTTAGATCACCAGCACCCAACGCAAGCCGATTACCGTGGTGCCTCCATTAGCCATCGTTTAAGTGCTGCACAAAGCCAGCAATTAAAAGACTATGCGCAAAGCCAACAGGCCAGTGTGTTTATGGTTTTGTTGAATGTCTTTAATGCGGTGGTGCAACGGGCCACGGGCATGAACGATTTCCTCATCGGCACCGATATCGCTAACCGCGAGCAACGAGATCTGGAATCGTTAATTGGCTTCTTCGTGAATGTATTGCCACTGCGCGCACAATTAAACGCAGGCGATAACTTCGACCAACGTTTAAGCAGCCTAAAAGAGCACACTTTAGACGCCTATCAACATCAACAAGCGCCCTTCGATAAATTGGTGGAAGTGCTACAACCGCCACGCCAAAGCGGGGTGAATCCTTTAGTGCAGGCTTTGTTTGTGATGCAAAACACACCGCAAAACCAATTGGATTTAGGCGCACTGCAAGCCCAGGTGCTCAACAGTCAACACGAGCAAAGCAAGTTCGACTTAGCCGTGTTTGTGGAGCAAGAATACGGTGGCGCTTTGAACATTCGCTGGTTGTATCGTCGCTCACTGTTTGAAGCGCCCACCATTGCGCAATTACAGCAAGGATTCGAATCATTACTTGATCTTGTGGCCCAGGACAGTGCGTCCTGCCTCAATGCATGGAATTGGACTATGAAGACATCATCCAACGCGCCTTCTCACGCCGCCACGAATACTGCATCAGACCAGCCCGCCTCGCGTAAAGCCGAGCGCAAAAAAGCTAAATTGGGCAAGCTCAAGCGCACCAAGGCCAAAAGTGTGAGCCAAGCGCCCGAGCAACAGGTGAAGACCAGTATTTTGTCGCCCCACATGGTGGATCAACAGCGCGTGGATCAACAGGCCGAAGCAGCCAGTCAAGATGCATCCAGTTCGGCCTTGCCCTTGATCATCGAGCCCAAGTTATCCGAACTCAATCCCATCGCCTGGGCCGAACAAGCCCGTGGCTGGGTCGAACAACAACTGGAACGCCACGGCGGCTTGCTGTTCCGTGGTTTCTCCTTAGCTAATGCCGAGCAATTCGAACACTTCGCCCAGGCTTTAGAGCCTACCTTGTATGGTCGCTATGGTGATTTGCCCAAGAACAACTCGGGCAAGAATATCTACCATTCCACGCCCTACCCCGAGCAGCAGATGATTCTGTACCACAACGAAAGCTCGCACATGGCCAAGTGGCCACGTAAGCAATGGTTCTATTGCGAGATCGCACCGCAAGATCGTGGCTGCACACCTATTGTGGATTGCCGCCAGGTGT
>JAKSCJ010000485.1 GCA_022360675.1 Lysobacterales bacterium | reverse complement strand
TCGTTTATATGAAATCGACACCCGGCTACGGCCCAATGGACGCAGCGGTTTATTGGTTAGCAGTGTGCAAGCTTTTCGCCAATATCAAACCGAACAAGCCTGGACTTGGGAACAGCAGGCTTTAGCCCGCGCCCGGCCCATCGCCGGTGATATTCAGATTCAATCTTGCTTTCAACGCTTGCGCCAAGAGTTACTGCAACAGCCCCGCGACCTCGGCACACTTAAGGCCGACTTCATCAATATGCGCAGCAAGTTGCGTCAAGCCCATGCCCAAGAAAGCCAAGCGGCCGGTAAACATGGGCTCACCACCAGTAATTTCCCCCTCGCTCAACGCCCGCTTAGCCCCGCATATTTAAAGCATGGCCCCGGTGGCTTATTGGATATTCAATTCCTGATTCAGTACTGGCAGCTGGCTTTAAGTCATCTTTGCCCTGAATTAAGCCAGCACCAGCATAGCGTCGATATTCTCAAAACTTTACAGCACAACTGCTCATTGGAAATTCCCTTCGACAGCCAAACGCTGCGCCAAGCTTGGGAAAGCCTTAGCGCCATTCAGCATCAACTCTGCTTAATTGGTACACGAGCACCAATAAAACCTGCGCCGGGTATCGCAAACTTCGCTAATATGAGCGCGACGCTTAACGATGCGACGTCCTTTGCGCAACAGTGTTACCAAGCCAGCTTTGACGCAGCCAAGCAAGATTAAAGGTTCAAAACGACATGGCCAGATCGAAGTGGCCAAATTGAAGTGGCCGATGATGAGTGGGCCATTGCATGCAGGTTCGATCAACTAGGAGACGAGCCAACCTAACGCTCGCAGAGCTTGCGATCGGCATTGGCGCTTAATGAACACTGGGCTCCTTTAAATAGCAGCACAAATAAATAGCAGCACAAAACCACCACAACGAAACAAGCTGCGAGCCGGGGCTTCGTCATCTCTTTGCTAACCACCACGCGTTGCCGGGATTTTCAACGCGAAAGTCATCAGGAGTTCAACCATGCCCTCAATGCGCTCAGCGCTCAGCGCCTCGTGTTTTGCCGCGATTACCGCATTCTGTAGCCTACCCGCCCAGGCCACTTGGTCCATTGTTGTGTACGACAGCGACACCCAAGAGGTGGCCGTGGGCAGCGCCACCTGCTTACACGACGGCCAAGTCCCCGGAATTAATCTGGTCACCGAGATTCCTGCCATTGTGGTCGGTCAAGGTGCGGGAGCCGCGCAGTCATTATTAGATGCCAATGGCCAGCGTCGTCAGATTATGCGTAACGGTATTCTCAATGGCGATAACGCCAGTGTTATTCGCGATCAGCTCATCACGCTGCCTAATACTGGTTTGCATCAACACGGCATTGCAGGCGCGGGAGATACCTCGGTATCGCACACGGGTAACAGTAACTTTGTTCATGCCTCGGGCACCGAAGGCCGCCTTGGCAGTTTAAATTACGCCATTCAGGGCAATGTGCTGGCAGGGCGCGAAGTGGTCACCATGACCGAGGCCGCACTGCTCAACACCGCAGGCGATTTACCCGCCAAGCTCATGGCCGCCATGGAAGCCGCCCGCGACTTTGGCGGTGACGGTCGTTGTTCGTGTCCTGCCGGCCCCGATGCCGACAGCTGTGGCTCGCCGCCGCCTAATTTCGATAAATCGGCCCACGTGGGCTTTATGCTGGTTTCACGCTTTGGCGATAGCGACGGCTCGGCTTGTTCCGCTGCCGGTTGCGCCACTGGCGATTACTTTATGGTGTTAAACGTTGCCGCTCAGCCCGCCAATGCGCCCGACCCGGTCAACCAACTACGCGACCAATACGACACCTTCCAGCAACAGCTGGAAAACCGCCCCGACGCCATTCAATCCGGCGTCAGCTTCAACGCCACTGCCGGTGGCTTTTTGATGGAGATTAATCTGGCCGACTGGCGCGGTATCGATTTAGGCACTTCGGTGAACAGCGTTAGTGTGGTGCATGCCAACGATAGCGCAAACCATACCAGCATTGGTCCAGTACAAGACAACGGCGATGGCAGCTACACCGTGATGCTGAGCGCCATGGGTAACGGTAACGCTGACGACCGCTTTGTGATTACCATCGACGACGGCCAACGAGAGGTGGTAATACCACCTAACCGCGCCGTTCTAAGCTTCCCGCTCATTTTAGAAGATGGCTTTGAGCTTATCCCTTAAGCGCACATAAAACGGGCTTTGACTTCGTCGTGAAAGGTATAAAAAAGGAGCGGCTCTCACCGCTCCTGTTAGTAAAATCTCCCATCGATGAGGTGTCATAACCCATCAGTCGAATGCCGCTCACAAGGTTGAAGCGAGATCAGCTTAAAGCCGCTAACCCTTCACCCCCACGGTGACAATCTAGCGAGATTAAGCACGCTTATTCTTATTAAGGTTTGTTCGTATCCGCTTCCTTTCTTAAAACTAGGTGTGCCCATAGGTTCATCGTCGGGGGACCACCTGTACTTGCACATCACCCATTGATGCCAAATACACCCAATAACAAACCCACCACGGGGCTTAAAGCTGCTCTGTGATGATCATTAGCGTCTTTTTTATTCCATAGCAGTGCGATCATAAAACACCTGTTAATCAACGTTTAGTAGCCAAGCCAGCACTGCACATCAGGAACTGATCGAATAGCGCTCAAATCTAATAAGCCCGTAACGCAAAGCGCTTGATATCGGTCTGAAGTCCAGGCGAGTGCAAGCTATCACCGAACTTTATTGTTATGTTTTTGTTAGTTGAAAAATAACGCTTGCGCTTACATTTTTCTTAATGAATAATTCCGACCATTGGGGATGCTCACGCCGTAAAAAACACAGCAAAAGTGCTAACAATAAACACAACATCAACGTCAATTACAAAATTAAAAACACCCCAAAAGCATCGTTTGATAGCTTCAGTTAAAGCTGTTTAAAACAGTATTAACCCAGTGCTATACGTTTTACTTCACAACTGATATTCTTCTTTTATAACGCATCAAGTAAGAATGTAAATTGCTCATTAACCGGCTATTAAAAGCACTTAACATGCCATCGTAAAACAACGAGTATCACGTTTTATAAATTAAGCAAGAACCACATCTCAATTAACAAAGCATTAATCATTTAACAACACAAATTTTGCACAGCCGCTATGGCTTCATCATCATTGAGTGATGCAAGCGTTACTCGTTCGTCCACGCTCTTCGTGCATGTCTTTTTTTACGCACAAAAAAAAGGAGCGAATATTCGCTCCTTGATCTTTGAGTCAACAACAACTCGCAAATTTCTATCAACCTCTAGGACAAAGTGAAGTTAGCATTTCCTTGGCTAACCTCGTCATTCCACTGGGGCAACGTATAAAGAGTCACCATGCAGTGTGAATGTTTTAGCGCCCGACAAGCAATCTTGGCACTGACCGGTATAGGTGGTGTAGGTCAGCATGGGGCTGTCGGGCTGTGTTTCTGCGGTTAAATATTGGGAAAACAATAAGGTGATGGCACCGGTTCTATCATTATATAAACCTTGGTTGGGCGCTTTTAAATTAAGGCTGCCGCTGAGGTTGCCGG
The DNA here is from genome assembly GCA_022360675.1 of Lysobacterales bacterium. Classification (GTDB taxonomy): domain Bacteria; phylum Pseudomonadota; class Gammaproteobacteria; order Xanthomonadales; family Wenzhouxiangellaceae; genus JAKSCJ01. Next base: position 1,349 of record JAKSCJ010000485.1, on the reverse strand, counting down.
TTTTAAAGCCGTTGAGATCCATGCCCGCCACTACGGTATTAACTTCAGTTACAAATACATCGTAAAGCTCGGGGTTATTGATTTGCTGCACTAAGCGCAATTTGAAATCGCCAACAAAATCATTTGTGCTGGCCCAGCCACCACCAAAGGTATTGGGTACTTCAAAGTGATCGGTACCAGGGCCAAACTCGGCATCCATATCGATGATACGGCGCGTCACTTGCCCTGGCGCGGGCACAGGTGTGGGTGAAATCGAAGCGGCGATCACTTCATTGTTCACCGCATTGGCCAAGCCCTCGTGCTTGGGCGGAATCGAAATAATATGTTGTTCAATCACCTTACCGTTAACGATATCGATGATTTCCACAACTTCGGTCACCTTATCGAGCTTTGGTACCGGCACTACTATTTCTTGCCGTTTCACTTTCTTGTGCAAGCTGCTGCAGGTTTCGTCGGGATAGTGTTCGGAGCCTGGGAAGTCTTGTGCCGCACAATGCGCACCGCACTGGTTATTACCTTCTACGTTTTTACACGAAAACTCGGTAATCCCCTCACCATTAGACTTTAAACACAAACAAGCGCCAGCATGGGCTAGATCGCTGAAAGCCAATAAGCCTGCTGAAAATAAAAACAAAGCACTTAGGCTTAAATGAAAGCGTGAAGAGGCGCTCTTGGCGCGCGACATTGCATTCATAACTACCCCCTTGGAATGCAGTGATGGCGGAGCGCTTAAGTTAGATTGTTAGTAGTATCCGTTCTGTAGTTTTAAGCATTGATGTTCGACCTCATCGTGCTTAAAACCGTCATCATGACTTAAATCCCCTAAAAAGCACCGCCCTTCATATTGAGTTCATCGATCGTTGCTGTTCATGGCTTCACCGGCCCCCACCGGAAAACCCACGACGCTTAAGTTGAATGCAATGACTTAAACTTTCGACCAAAGTTATACGCTAAGTCAGTTTTTACGGCATTTAATGTGATCGACAACTGCAACATAACATGCGCATATTCTGTCTTTAATTGAGCTGCATCAAAACCACTTGTATATCTTTGGTGCTTTGTGAATAATGAAGGTTTACGCCTACCGCAAAGGCTTAACTAAAAGCCTTCCTCAGCTTCCGCTTTTTACTGAGCTTTCACAGACTTAACGATTTTTACCCAGCGCATTATTGATTTGGCTGATACTTTTTGGCTTTGTATTGTTTTTATGTATAGATGAGTTATCCATAACTCAGGCATTTCGAATATAAGCAGCTACCCATAAAAGTACCGCCCATACAAGCACACATAAAAAAACCGCCCCACCGTAACGATGGAGCGGCTTCTTTAAGCTTAAGACTTACTTAAAG
>JAKSCJ010000173.1 GCA_022360675.1 Lysobacterales bacterium | reverse complement strand
TTGGGTTGGGGGCAGAGCTTTAACGTGCCCAGCTGGGGTTATGTGTATTGGCCTGGTTTGTTAATTATTGCTGTGTGCAGTGTGGTGAGTGCACCCTGGGGTGCGGCTTTGGCCCATCGCTGGCCCACACGCTATTTGGCGCGAATTTTTGCCCTGCTGCTGGTGGTCGTAGCGTTGCGCATTGCTTGGCGGGTGCTGGCTTAAGCCTGCAGCGATGTGCGCTAGAAGATGTGGCGTAGAAGCAAGCTTGAACGCCAGAAACAGCAAAGGCCCCGAATGGGGCCTTTGCTTTGCATAAAGCGTGGATAGTTGAGCTTAGAAGCCCATGCCACCCATACCGCCCATGCCGCCCATACCACCCATATCGGGTGCTGCATCGGCTGCTTCGTCTTTCGGTTGCTCAGCAATCATGGCTTCAGTGGTGATCATCAGACCAGACACAGAAGCTGCATTTTGCAGTGCAGTACGAGTCACTTTGGTGGGGTCGATGATGCCAGCTTCCATCATGTTGACGAACTCACCGGTGCCTGCGTTGTAACCTTCGTTACCGGCAGTTTCTTTCACCTTGTTCACGATCACAGAAGGCTCTTCACCAGCATTGGTGGTGATTTGGCGCAGCGGCTCTTCCATAGAACGCAGCAGGATACGAATACCGTGGTTTTGGTCTTCGTTGTCGCCTTCTAAGCTTTCGATAGCTTGTTGCGCGCGCAGCAGCGCTACACCACCGCCAGGAACCACACCTTCTTCAACAGCGGCGCGGGTGGCGTGCAGTGCGTCTTCAACGCGTGCTTTCTTTTCTTTCATTTCGACTTCGGTGGCTGCACCCACTTTGATCACGGCAACACCGCCGGCCAGCTTGGCCACGCGCTCTTGCAGTTTTTCGCGATCGTAGTCGGAAGAAGCGTTGTCGATTTGACCACGGATGTTCTCGATGCGTGCTTGAATGCCTTCAGCAGCACCGGCACCATCGATAATGGTGGTGTTTTCTTTGTTGATCTGGATTTTCTTCGCAGAACCCAGTTCTTCCAGAGTGGCTTTGTCTAAAGACAGACCCACTTCTTCAGAAATCACGGTGCCACCGGTCAGGATTGCGATGTCTTCCAGCATGGCTTTACGACGGTCGCCGAAGCCCGGTGCTTTAACCGCAGAAACCTTAACGATGCCGCGCATGTTGTTCACCACCAAAGTGGCCAGCGCTTCGCCTTCTACGTCTTCTGCGATGATCAGCAGAGAACGCCCCGCTTTGGCAACGCCTTCCAGCACGGGGATCAGATCACGTACGTTGGAGATCTTCTTGTCGTGCAGCAGGATGAAGGGGTTGTCCATATCAACCAGCATGGCTTGTTGATCGGTGATGAAGTAAGGCGACAGGTAGCCGCGATCGAACTGCATACCTTCAACCACGTCCAGCTCGTTGTCTAAGCCTGAACCTTCTTCAACGGTGATCACGCCTTCTTTGCCCACTTTGGCCATGGCATCAGCGATGATGCGGCCGATTTCTTCGTCAGAGTTGGCAGAGATGGTGCCCACTTGAGCGATGGCTTTGTCGTCGTTGCAGTCGATAGACAGGCCTTTCAGCTCTTGAACGGCAGCGCGAACGGCTTTGTCGATACCGCGTTTCAGGCCCATGGGGTTCATGCCTGAGGCTACTGCTTTGTGGCCTTCGCGCAGAATGGCTTAGGCTAAAACAGTAGCGGTGGTGGTGCCGTCGCCTGCGGTGTCGGAAGTTTTAGAAGCAACTTCTTTCACCATTTGCGCGCCCATGTTCATGAAGCGGTCGTTTAATTCCACTTCTTTGGCCACAGAAACACCGTCTTTGGTGACAGTGGGGGCGCCGAAGCTTTTGTCTAAAACGACGTTACGACCTTTGGGGCCTAAGGTTACTTTTACGGTGTCCGCCAGAACGTTAACACCAGCCAGCAGTTTTTTGCGGGCTTCTTCGGAGAAACGAATGTCTTTAGCACTCATCGCTTGCTGTTCCTTTAATACTTATCGCGTTGCTATCGAAAAAAGCCTTAGGCTTCGATAACAGCCATGATGTCTTCTTCGCGCATAACCAGAAGCTCTTCACCTTCCAGCTTGACCTCGGTGCCGGCATATTTGCCGAACAGAACCTGGTCGCCGACTTGAACCGCCAGCGGGGTGACTTCGCCGCTGTCTTTGGTTTTGCCGGTGCCGATGGCCAACACTTCACCTTTAATCGGCTTTTCTTTGGCCGAGTCGGGGATCACGATCCCACCGGGTGAAGTGCGCTCCTCTTCCATGCGCTTAACGATCACGCGATCATGTAAAGGACGCAATTTCATGCGAAATCTCCTGTTAATTCATTAACTATTTTGAATAAATCAGCAGGCCGCCATGCAGGCGTCCGCCTCTTAAAGTCTGTAAAAAATGCCGCCAAGTTTGACGGTGACGATCGCTAGATGGGGCTGTGGCAAATCATTTCAAGGGTTTTGCATGGGCTTTTCGGCGATAATGCGCCATTGCCATATTGATTCCTGCACCCTTTGGGCTATGCTGCCTTGCGCTCGGGTTTCGCCGCACTCGTCTGGACACAATCGGTCAGCTTGCGATAACAAGGTCTGTGCAGTCATGCGGGCGTTGCTAATCTTCAAGGAAGTGATAAAGGCCGTGGCGCTTGCATTGAGTTTTAGTGGAGCCAGGGGCTTATTAGTCCATATTGAGTACTGACGTTAAGGTCAAATGGCACGTTAAATTGAATAGCAACAGCAATTTACCTGCCAGCGAATGGAGAACTTCCCGGTCATGTCCCAGGAACCAACGCATCCCACAGCTCAAGCCGAGCTGAACCCGACCCAGGTCTTGGTGGTCTACTGCACCTGCCCTACCGCTACGGCTGCAGAACAACTGGCACGAAGCATTGTTGAGGCGCGCGTCGCCGCCTGTGTCAGCATACTGCCAGGACTGACTTCGGTGTATCGCTGGGATGGCGACATTTGTACCGACGCTGAATGTTTACTCATGGTGAAAACCAACCAAAGCACATATCCGGCTTTGGAGACCTTAATCAGGGCACAACATCCTTACGAGGTTCCTGAAATCCTCGCTGTGCCGGCCGCCGCCGGGCACCACGAATATTTGCAATGGGTGCACGCCCAATGTGCACCACCGGGAATTGAACAATGATTAACAGAGCACTGCTGAAAAGTATTCCGGTTTTACTGCTGATGCTGTTTTCCGCCACAGCGGCAGCCTTGGTGGACGAGTCTGAATTACTCGACCCCGATGTGGCCTTTGCGGTCAGCGCTAAAGCATTAAACGACCAGGAGCTGGAAGTTCGTTGGCAGGTGGCGCCGGGCTACTACATGTACCGCCACCGGATTAACTTCCGCGCCGACAACGAAGAGATCGAGCTGGGCGAGCCGGTGCTACCCGATGGCAAGCGCTACAACGATGAATTTTTCGGCGAGGTCGAAACCTACCGCGATAGCCTGGTTATTACTATTCCCATCGACAAATTGCCCGCCGGCGTGGATCAGTTCAACCTGAAAGCGCGTTCTCAGGGTTGTGCCGATTTAGGCGTGTGTTACCCGCCGCATCAGCAAATCGTGCCGATTTCGTTGGTGGCCAATACGGCCGCCAATACTGGCCCCGATTTGGATGCAGGCTTAGATACTGGTATGAACGCTGGCTTAGATGGCCTTAGTGGCTTACAAGCAGGTGGCAACCAAGGCGGCGGCTTGGTGAATCTGCAAGATGCACTCAATAGCTTTAGCAATTCACCCCAAGGTTTGCAGGACGACGGCGGTGCCCTGCCCGACGACCAAGCGTTTATGGCCGAAGCCATCAATCTGGATGCGGGTACTTTATTAGTGCGTCTGACGCCCGAAAAAGGTTACTACCTGTATAAAGATAAAATTGCCTTCGCCAGCGATGACGATTCCATTCGCATTCGCGGTGCCGAATTACCACCCGGCGATCAACATCAAGATGAACACTTTGGCGCGGTAGAAATTTACCGTGATCAGGTGGAAATTCCGGTTCATCTGAGTCGCGATGCGGGTCCGGCCATGAGTTTCGACTTCCGCATTTTCATGCAAGGTTGTAAAGAAAAAGGCATTTGCTATCCGCCCATGAAGCGGGTGGTGCGTATCGACTTACCCGCCACCGACGCGGCCATTGGCGGTGGCTCGAACGCTGGCATGGCCAGTACGGTGGGTGCGAGCGGTGATGCTGCTAATGGCGGTGCCGCTAATGGCGAGACTTCTGGCGGTGAGGGCAAAGACGCAAAAGCCATGGCTATGGAAAAAGCCGGTGCTGCAGCGGAAGCCAGTACCGAGCAAGATATCCTGGCGGGTGTATTAGCCAATAGCCCGTTGTACGCCATGCTGCAGTTCTTCGTTGCTGGTGTGCTGCTGGCCTTCACGCCTTGTGTCTTCCCCATGGTGCCGATTTTATCGGGCATCATCGCGGGCCAAGGCGATAACATCACCACCCGTAAAGCCTTTAGTTTGTCGCTGGTGTATGTGCTGGTGATGGCGCTGACCTACGCCATTGTGGGCGTGGTGGCTGCAGGCTTCGGTAAAAATCTTCAAGCGCTGTTCCAGCAACCTTGGGTGCTGTGGAGCTTTGCGATTTTGTTTGTGTTGCTGGCCTTATCGATGTTCGGTTTTTACAACCTGCAATTGCCCAACAGCTTGCAAGATCGCCTGACCAATGTGAGCAATAAGCAAGAAGGCGGCAGCTACATTGGTGTGGGCATCATGGGCTTGTTGTCGGCACTGGTGGTGGGCCCTTGTGTGGCTCCGGCTTTGATGGCGGCGTTAATTTACATTGGCCAAACCGGCGATAAATTATTGGGCGGCCTGGCCTTATTCGCCATGGGCTTAGGCATGGGTGTGCCGTTGATTGCCTTTGGTACTTCGGCTGGTAAATTCATGCCCCGTGCTGGTGGTTGGATGGATGCCGTGAAAGCCTTCTTTGGTGTGGGTTTACTGGGCCTGGCCTTATGGATGCTGGAACGCATACTCAGTGGCAATGTAATGATGCTGTTGTGGAGCTTGTTGTTCCTGGGCAGCGGTGTCTTCATGGGTGCATTAGAGCCGGTGCCCGAAGGTGTGAGTGGCTGGCGCCGTTTCTGGAAAGCCACGGGCTTGGCCATCCTCATTTACGGCGTGTTGCTGATGGTGGGTTACAGCGCTGGTGGTGACGACTGGCTGCGTCCGCTGCACAGCTTGCGCGGTGGCGTGGTGAGTGCTTCTGGTGTGGCGGCCCACGAGGAAGAAACCCACTTTAAGATCATCAAAAGTATCGATGACTTAAATGCGGAGTTGGCCCAGGGCAAGCCGGTGATGCTCGACTTCTACGCCGATTGGTGCGTGGAGTGTAAGCGTATGGAGAAATACACCTTCCCCGAGGGCATCGTGAAAGCGCGCTTGGAACGCTTCACCTTGGTGCAGGCCGATGTGACCGCTTTCGACGATATCGACCAAGCTCTGGTCAACGAATTTGATTTGTTTGGCCCGCCCGCCATTTTGTTCTTCGACGCCAATGGCGATGAGGTAGGCAATTTGCGCATGATCGGCTATATGGATGCTGAAGACTTCAGCGCCCACTTAGATAAGGTGATCAATGCACTTTAAGTTGATGGCCTAAGTTTAAACAAAAACCGATGACACGCGGTGTCATCGGTTTTTTTATGCCCGGTCCACTTGTGTACCATGGTGTTTTTTTAGCGGAATGTGTGGATGTCTCAGCAAGAACCAGCGCCAGCTTTGTGGATAAAACTCGTTGCGGGCGTATTTTTTATTTTGGCCTTAGTCGCCGGAATTGCGCTTAGTCGCTGGCTGATAGCGGAACCCATCGGTGTAGATACCAAAGTACCACTAGCGGAAAAAACGACGCCGCCCAGCGCCCAGTTACAGTTAGATGCCCTGCATCCGGGCTTTCGCCATGGGCGGGTGGATGGTGCCATGGTGAGCATGGATGACTTTGCCGGTGAGGTGGTTTTGGTTAACTTTTGGGCACCGTGGTGTGCACCGTGCCGTGAAGAAATGCCGATGTTGCAGCAATTGAGCAGCGAACTTCAGGGAAAATCCTTCACTGTGGTGGGAATTGCCCTGGATGATGTGGCGCGAGTGCGCGATTTTGTCGACCAGATCGGCATCGATTACCCCATTCTTGTGGGTGGCCCCGATGTGTTGGAAAGTAATAAGCGCTGGGGTAACCCAACGGGTGCGCTGCCTTATTCGGTTTTGGTGGATCGCGAAGGCATTGTGCGGTGGACTTTTTTAGGCCCTCTAAAGGCACCTGAACTGCGCGCGCAAATTGATCCATTATTGTGAACAGTTCGGTTTACACAAGGGTGTGTTAATTTAGTGCTGTGGAATGCCAGATGTCGGCGGGTTCGCACCCTGTTTGCTGAAATTTTCCAGAAGTTATAGACAAAACTAAAAGACTGTTGCAGACTTAAACCAAGCTTTGGAGGTTTTTTTCGTGGCAAAAATTTTGGTGCTTCACGGCCCGAATCTGAATTTATTGGGCCAACGTGAACCGGATCAATACGGTCGCCAAACCTTGGCCGATATCGATGCCGAATTGGCGGCGTTTGCAGCCCAATGCCAATTGTCTATCGAAAGCTTCCAAAGCAATGCCGAGCATGAGCTGGTCGAGCGCGTGCACCGTGCGCTGGCAGAGGCGGTGGATTACATCATTATTAATCCAGCAGCCTTTACCCATACCAGTGTGGCGCTGCGAGATGCCCTACTGGCGGTGGCGATACCCTTTATTGAGGTGCATTTATCGCGTGTGGCGGCTCGCGAGCCGTTTCGCCAAGTCTCTTATTTTTCCGATATCGCGCTGGGAGTGATCAGCGGATTCGGTGCCGACAGCTACGTGCTTGCCCTTCAAGCCCTGATTAACCGCATTGACGAACACGATCATGGACATCCGTAAGATTAAAAAACTGATTGAGCTCCTGGAATCATCGCAGCTAACCGAGCTGGAAATTCATGAAGGAGAAGAAACCGTAAGGCTGTCCCGTGCGGTGTCAGCACCGGCACCGGTGGCGGCCACCTACATGGCACCTGCCCCGGCTCCTGTGGCCGCGCCCGCCCCGGTTCCGGCGGCGGTACCTGTGGCTCCGGGTATTGCCGATGCGCCTGAGGTGAGTGAAGACGATATTCCCGCTGGCCATCAAGTGTGCTCACCCATGGTGGGAACCTACTACGGTGCAGCGAATCCCGATTCTGAGCCCTTTGTGAAAGTGGGTCAGTCGGTACAGCCTGGCGATACGCTATGCATCATTGAGGCCATGAAAATGTTTAATCAGATCGAAGCCGATAAGGCGGGCACGGTTGCTGCCATTCTGATTGAAAATGGCCAGCCCGTGGAATTTGATCAACCCCTGTTTGTTATTCAATAGGCACGCCTGTGATCGAAAAAGTACTGATTGCCAATCGCGGTGAGATTGCTTTGCGCATTCTCAGAGCTTGTCATGCCATGGGCATTCCGGTGGTGGCCGCGCACTCCACAGTGGATCGCAACTTAAAGCATGTGGGCATGGCCGATGAGTCGGTGTGTATCGGTCCGGCACCGGCCGGGGCCAGTTACTTAAATGTACCCGCCATTATTGCGGCCATGGAAGTGACCAATGCCACCGCTGTGCATCCGGGTTACGGTTTCTTGGCCGAGAATGCCGATTTCGCTGAACGTATCGAAGAAAGTGGTTTTATTTTCATCGGTCCGCGTGCTGAAACCATTCGCCTGATGGGCGATAAGGTGTCGGCTATTAATGCGATGAAGCAAGCCGGTGTGCCTTGTGTGCCGGGTTCGGGCGGGCCATTGCCCGACGATCCGCTGCGTTGTCAGCGCATTGCCCGCGACATTGGTTATCCAGTACTCATTAAAGCGGCGGCCGGTGGTGGTGGTAAAGGAATGCGCGTGGTGCATCAGGAAGCCGACCTGGTGAACTTCATCGCCCTTACCCAACAAGAAGCCAAAGCTGCATTTGGTGACGATACGGTTTACATGGAGAAATACCTGGAAAACCCCCGTCACATCGAAATCCAAGTGCTGGCCGACGCCCACGGTAACGCCATTCACTTAGGCGAGCGCGACTGCTCGATGCAACGCCGTCACCAAAAAGTGATTGAAGAAGCGCCCGCGCCCGGTATTACCGAGGAAGAACGCCGCTATATTGGTGGGGTTTGCGTGGAGGCTTGTCGTCGCATTGGTTATCGCGGTGCCGGTACTTTTGAGTTTTTGTACGAAAACGGCGAGTTTTATTTCATCGAAATGAATACTCGTATTCAGGTGGAGCATCCGGTAACCGAACGCGTTACCCTGATCGACTTGGTGCAAGAACAAATCCGCGTGGCGGCGGGCGAACCATTACGCTTTAAGCAAGAAGATGTGATGTTCCGTGGCCATGCCATTGAGTGTCGTATTAATGCGGAAGATCCCAACACTTTTATGCCCAGCCCGGGTTTAGTGCAAAGTTTCCACATGCCCGGCGGCCCCGGTGTGCGTGTCGATACCCACTTGTACGACGAATACTCGGTGCCACCCAATTACGATTCCATGATCGCCAAAGTGATCGCCTATGGCGATACCCGCGAAACCGCCATTGCGCGTATGAGTGTGGCTTTGGATGAAATGGTCGTAAAAGGCATTAAAACCAATATTCCGCTGCAACAGCGCTTAATGGCCGATGCCGGTTTTGTTGAGGGTGGCAAAAACATCCACTACCTCGAAAAACTATTGGCGCGCGATTAAATCGAGTCAACTCGGCGTTTTTCGCTACAACGCATTTTAGCTTTAACAACCCATCGGGCTTAGGCTCGGTGGGTTGATTGTTTTCACCATCACGGAAAGTCACCATGCCCTGGCGTCAGTTATCGTTAAAAGTAGCCGCAGCTCAAACCGAAGCCGTTGAAGATTTATTACTGGAAATGGGCGCAGTGGCGCTGACCTTGGAAGATGCCAGCGGGCAGCCTTTATTAGAGCCGGGCCCAGGTGAAACGCCACTGTGGGACAGGGTACATCTGCATAGCTTATTTGAAGCCGATACCGAGCTGGCTCTGGTTGCGCATCAGTTAGGCGCGGCGGGCTTTATCGACGATCCCACCTCGGTGGTGATGAAAACCGTTGAAGATCAAGCTTGGGAACGGGTATGGATGGATCGCTTCCAGCCCATGCGTTTTGGCCAGCGTTTATGGATTTACCCACGCCATCACGAAGCACCTGAATCTGCTGATGATCGCATTGTTCGCTTAGATCCGGGTTTGGCATTTGGCAGCGGCACGCATCCCACCACCGCCATGTGTTTGCGCTGGCTGGATGGCGCTGATCTTAGTGGCAAAGTGCTGGTGGATTACGGTTGTGGCTCGGGTGTGTTGGCCATTGCGGCGGCCTTGTGCGGTGCCGAAAAAGTGTGGTGTGTCGATCACGACGAGCAAGCGCTCATTGCCACCCGTGAAAATGCCGAGGTTAATGGTGTGTTGGATCGGGTGGTGACCTGTCATCCCGACGAATTACCTGCCGCTTCAGCCGATGTGGTGTTGGCCAATATCCTCGCCGGTATTTTGTGTAAACTCAGCCCCCGTTTAATGGCTTTATTAAAACCCCAGGCACAATTGGTAATGAGCGGCATGTTGCACGCCCAGGCCGATGACGTTCAGCGTCACTATGCCGAAGCCAATTTGCAGTGGCAGCGCCAACAAGAAGAAGATTGGAGCTTATTGGTGGGGCAGCGCTAGTGGCGCTGTGTGCCAGGCCCGCTGGGTGTTACTCATTAGCCGTGGGCGTTGGAGGTTGGATTCGCGCGGCTTGTGTGCTCGTAATGGTTTTAAATAGAACAATATTCTGATATCGCCAAGCAAAGTTTAGCAATCGTGGATATGAGAAATTTGGGGTTATATAATATATAAAAGCCCGAGCGGACCTTTAAAAGATTAATCAGCGTGCCAGGGTCGATCTGGCACGCATGACTTTTTATGCGAACGCGGGTCTTGTGGTGTAACAAGCCCGCGTTCTATCCTCGCCAGACTAGCAGTTATTCTTTAAAAGTCGGGCTTTTTTTAATGAGACACTTCTTGCTTCGAGCGTAATTGGGAGTCTTTTGATTCCAGTGTCTCGAAATCCGCCAACCAGGCTGCCAGGAAAGGATCTTGGTTGTTATGACGATGGTACGAGCCGTTAACACTTGCAAGAGCGTGTTGCTTAGTTTGGTTTTGTGCGAATGCGTCCATCTTAGTCTCTCCTGATTGTTTAGCCTTTCGACTTCCTTCCCCCCTATTAATGCATAATTCGTGCCAATTTAATATTTTTTGATAAAATTCAATAAAATCAATAGTTAATCAAAAAATTGTGATAATTCGCTTTGCATTTGGTGACATTCTGCGGCGCTTTGTTGTGTCGCGGGCTGACATTTTTTGTCACATTTCACGCGGGTTTTCCGTTTTGGGGCCTAATTTGGTCACAGAATTCGATCTAATGGACGCAAAAATGAGCGCAATCGCGGGTTTTTTTCTGAAGCGTGACGATATTTGTCGCATTCAAAAACCGTTGCAGCAATAGACGTTCACGAAGAGTGCACGTCTTCATTGGACTCATCTTCATTCAATAAGCTTTAGCACAGCGCTTTGTTAGAATGCCTGAATCGCTAATGAGGAGATTTCGATATGCAGCCATTGGCACGGATTCATCGCTCGCCACTCTTGGGCTTAGCCCTGGTGAGTATTGCAGCCGCTAACAGCGCGCTTGCCGCCATTTCATTGGACAAAATTAATCTGCCCCAAGGCTTTGTGATCGAAACCTATGCCGAAGGCGTAGAAAACGCACGGCAAATGGCTTTGGGTGACAACGGCACCTTATTTGTAGGCTCGCGCCGTGCCGGTAAAGTGCGCGCCTTGGTAGATACCGATCAAGACGGCCAGGCCGATCAACAGTTTCTCATTGATGAAGGGCTCACCATGCCCACCGGTGTAGCGTTTCGTGATGGCGCTTTATATGTGGCTGCCGTGAATCGTATCTTGCGTTACGACAATATCGAAGCGCAGCTGGCGAATCCGCCCGAGCCGGTGGTGTTGTCTGATGCCTTTCCCAGCGATGCCCATCATGGCTGGAAATACATCGCCTTTGGTCCCGACGATAAGTTGTACGTGCCGGTGGGTGCGCCTTGCAATATTTGTGATGAACCAGGCTACGCCTCGATTAAACGCATGAATCTCGATGGCAGTGGCATTGAAGATTACGCCTTAGGTGTACGTAATAGCGTGGGCTTCGACTGGCATCCGCAAACGGGCGACTTTTGGTTTACCGACAATGGTCGCGACCATCTGGGTGATGACTCGCCGCCTTGTGAGTTGAATCGGGCCCCGCAGGCGGGAATGCACTTTGGTTATCCTTACTGCCATGGGGCCGATATCAGCGATCCTGAGTTTGGTGAAGGTAAAAGCTGTTCTAACTATGAAGCGCCTGCCCAAGCATTAGGCCCCCATGTGGCACCGCTGGGGATGACGTTCTACGACGGCCAGCAGTTCCCGGCTGAATATCAAAACCAAGTGTTTATTCCCGAGCATGGTTCGTGGAATCGCAGCGAGAAAATCGGTTATCGCATCATGCTGGTGCGTTTGGATGCCGAGTCCAATGCGAAAACCTATGAGGTCTTTGCCGATGGCTGGCTGCAAGGTCAAAACGAATGGGGGCGTCCGGTGGACTTACTGGTAGCACCCGATGGCTCCTTATTGGTTTCAGACGATAGCGCTTCGGCCATTTATCGAATCAGCTATCGTCCGTAGTGTTTGGTTGGCAGCAACTTGGTTTAAACGCGCCCGATTTAGAGATATGAATTCACAGGCGCACCTTAGCCAACCTCCGCTTTAGCCAAATTCTGTTTTGCTTAAAGGGCTTTTACTTATTTTTAAAGCA
>JAKSCJ010000310.1 GCA_022360675.1 Lysobacterales bacterium | reverse complement strand
GGGAATGATCTCGCTGGAATCGCCCTGATCGTCGATTGCCTTACTCAGGTGTGATGGGTCGATGTTGCTGACGAAATTGTGTGGGTGTCATACCCACTTTTTTCTTGAATAAACGTGCAAAGTATTGCGGGTATTGGAAACCCAGGGCATAGGCGATGGAAGCTACGGCTTGATCGGTGGAAAGTAGCCTTTCTTTCGATAAATTGATCAAACGAAGGTGCAAACACTCTTTGGCGGTAAAGCCGGTTTCTACTTTTAACACATCGCTAAGATAGCGTTTACTCATGCGCATACGATACGCGATGGTTTCCACTGACAGGGTATCGGGGTTGCTTTGGACTAACTTGTCGATCCACTGCTCGAACTGCTGAACCGTAGGTTGGTGATGGCGTTTGCGTTGTTCAAATTGGCGATGATAAAAGCGATCGGCGTAACGCAAAATGGTATCGAGCTGAGACAGTATTAATTCTTTGGTGAAATCATCGTTGGCATTGAGGTGTTCGTTTTCAATTGCATCGAATATGGCGCTGATGTGTTTTGCTTCGTTGGGGGCAAGGTGTAATGCCTCATTCACTGAGTAATTGAAAAAGTGGTATTGGTCTAACCGTTGCTTTATTGAATGCCCTAAAACGTAGTCTTCATGGAATACGATGCAGCGCGCACTGGATTTAATTTTAACGCCCATGGTTCTTAGTTCTTGCCTGGGCGCAGTGAAGATCATGGTGCCGTTGCTGTAGTCATATTGGGTGCGCCCGTAGTGGATCGCACCCGCCTTTATGTTTTTGATTGATATCGTGTAGAAATCGTTACTGATGATGGCGTCGCTATGGCAGCTTAATTCTTGGCTGATTTCATCACTGGATATATGGCTGATGTCGAACAATGGATGCCCAGGAGGGCTAATTCCTAAGGCATCGTTATACTCTTTGATGTTGGAGTAGTGAAATTTCTTCATCGCCTAGAACTCAGTCAGTGCCTTGGCCGGCCGTTATGGCTTTAATGAACGCTGAAAAACTCGGTAATTTTATCGACCGCCACCGCAATGAATTGGGTTTGGTCGTATAGATCCAAATGCGTGGCACCGGGTACCACAAAGTATTCTTTGTCTGAAGTTACTTTATCGTAAAAGCCACGGGTGAACACGGCGGTTTCGGCCTTTTCACCCACGACTCCAATGAACGGTTGCAGCATACGGTCGGCGTATTGCTCGCCAATATTGATGGTTACCGAATCGTAAATATTGGCAAACACTTGATTTGAAAAACGCGGATAACGCTGACTGCCCGCCCGCTCGGTGCCATAGTAGTCGAAGCCTTCCAGCTGACCTGGCGACGCATCGGGATTGTTTGCTGGGTAATCAGGATCGTCGTAGGAAAATAGATCGATCAATTCCGGTGTGTTGGTTTCGTAGATTTTTTGGCGTGCCTGGTTCGCGCTTGTGAATAATTGGCGAGTGGCGTCTTGATCGGCAAAGAACAGGGCGTCTGTGGCCAGCATGGCACTAATGGATGCAAAAGCGCGAATGCGCAAATCGCTAATTACCACGCCACTCATTACGTTGCCACCGCCGCAAATACCCACACCAAACAGCGCATTGCTATCGACAAAATCCAAACTGCTTAAATACGAGATGGCGTTGCGTAAGTCTTCTTGCTTTCTAAAGTTGTTTTCGTCGTTGCGAAAGCCTTCTTGATAACTTTCCGATTCGCCTTTGCTGTTGTAATCGAAGGCAAAATACACATAACCCTTCTGAGTAAAAAATGGCGCATATTGTGCGGCGGTTTGTTCTTTAATCTGATGAGCTGGTGGTGTAACAATGACTGCTGGGTAGGTCTGTGCGGCATCGAAACCTTCGGGTGTATACAAATGACCGACCAGAGTTAAACCATTGCTATTAAATTCGACACGTGACATCGACATAAGATTTCTCCAAGCGGGAATAAGCGCAACCATAAGAGGGGATGAGTCTTTAAAAACAGCATTGGTTCTGGCCAGAATCAGTGCTGGTGTAGATAGGAAAATGATAGCGACTTTTCAGCACAGCTAAGTGCACAAATTTACGAAATCTGTATACAAGTGATGCTAATGATAAGAAAACTATACTTTGCTGCTTAGTGTTGCTTACTTTATGAGTTGCTTAGCGTTCGTCAATAACGCTTTCGAACGGTTTGAGGTGGATAAAATAGAAAGACTGCAAATGAAATGAGCGTTTGCTGGGGGGCATTCAGGCGAAATAAGGTGGCGGTGGCTTCGGTGGTGCTACTGGCGGTCAGTTGGTAGCGCTGTAACTGTCATTCCTGACGCAGTTTGCGCATACGACTCGATTAATTGATCGCGGGTGATAACTGCTGAGGGTGACGGAAAAAGAGGCCAAAACGGTCGATTGCAAGGGTCTGGCTAAACAATCGACTACACCCCAAGCGATGGATGAAAATCGCTGGAGCGGTGTTTGTTCGATGCACGGCAGATTAATTCCCGCGCTGCTCCCTGTTTCTACCACAGAATTCTTGGCTCAAAAACGGTGGAAGCGCTAAAATAGTGAGTCCACCGTGACTGTGTGGTGTGGTTCGCAAGAATGGGAATGCTGGCATGTTTGCCAGTGTCTTGCGTCCAAGGGATGAAAAACTGAAAAGGGGGAGGGTCGATGACAACGAATAAAGGGATAAACGATCAGGGCAATACACCTGGCGTAGCGCCACGTCCGAGCTTGCGTTACTTGCAGTTGGCTTTAACGCTGGCGCTGTCTTTGGTATTGCTAGCTGGGGCGATGCCTGGCTTTGCCCAATCTATGCATGGTTCACAGCCTAAAACCAAGCGGATTGACCCGCGTAAAAGTGTTGGTCGCTATATTTATATTTGCGATGGCGGGGCGAAGGTGGTGAAAGACCTGTTTCAACATGAAGGCACGGGCTGGCATTACGTGGTATTGGGCTTACCCGATGGTAATATCGCGGCCTTGCATCAGATGAAATCGTCAGCGGATATCATTTTTACCGACGACATTACCTACCGTTGGAAGCTAGAGGGCGATGGCGCCAGCTTGGATATCTGGGGTGTGAACTCGGGCTGGACCGTGCGTTTTGAGCACTGCGAATACGACAAAACACCGGGTGTTCAGTCTGCCTCTTAAAGGCAGACTGAATGATTACCGGTAGATGTTGGAACTACCTTTGCATTTACTGCTGCGGTGTTATCGCTTTTAGATGGCGATCGAGCAAGGTGTGGCCGCTACTGACTTGACTGCCTTTGTCGTATTCGTAGCGAATAGCGGCCGCGCCGCCTAAGCGTGGGCTTTCAAGTAACTGTCCTTGCTCATCGACGATCTTGAGCAACTGCCGGCGGCTGCCGTCGCGGCTGTATTCGCGCTCGGCAATCACGGTGGCTTGATTGTTTTGATCGTAAGAAATACTACGGACCATATTGCCAAAACGATCGTAATCGTTGCTGATTATTGTATCGCCCCAAGAAAATGCCATGGCCTCGCCCTGGCGGTTAAAGCCACGCATGCCAATTTTATTGCCCAGCGAATCGTATAGATGCTCGCCCACGTGTACATTCGGAATGTTGCCTTCGATGGGCTCGCGCTGGGCGTTGTAAACCTGCCAACGTTGAAAATTACCGGCCGGGTCGTAGTAAATCCGATCAATAGCCGCACCCGATGCGTTGTTCGTTAGCTTACCTTCCAGTCCGTAGTTGTACATAAACACTAAACGTCCGTCCTGACCGTATTGCAGGCGGATCTCGTAAAAATCAAAATTTGGGCGAATCATCACCATCTCGTCGGCAAGGTTGAATCGCTGCTCTACCACGCGATTTTGTTCGTCGCGCCGCCATTGGTAACGATGGGCGCCCCAGGCGTTTTCGCTGCTATTTCCTTCTTGGTCGTGGAACACCAACTGTTGGCGCTGTTGGTTTTCGTCCAAATGATAGGTGGCCGTAAAGACCTGGCCATGAACGGTGGCTGCTTGGTCGTTGGCATCGAAGTAGTGATGAATCTCTTGCTGGGGGCGATAACTGATGGTGACCTTGGGTGCAAACCAAATGAAGGTGTCCCAATTACCGTTGTCTTCAATCAGCTGTTCGCCAATGCGGTGGGAAATACTCACCACACGATTCTGCTCGTCGTAGTCGAAGCGATAATGAGCGGTTTGTTTTGCCGTGGCGGCATCGATAGGATGAATGCCTTGATAAGGCGCAAATGGGCTCTCGCGAAAGAGGAGATGGCGGAAATGTTCGCTGCGCTGGGACGCCGCCCAAAGCGATTGGCTTGAAAGTAGCAGAATCAAACCGACGATCGTTAACCAAGTTACTTGGCGATCGGACGAAAATCTGTTTTTTGGCTGGGTTTGAATGATGATGGATCGCATAGCTGCTCGCGTGGTATTGAAAGCTTAATGCTCGCATTGCGAGATCATCGTATCGATAAAACGGATCAAACTTATCTTTTTCTAACATACTGTAGTTATTGATTTTTTAAGTTAACTTGTCGGTTTTCTAGGCAAAAAATCACTGCCAACGGTTTCATTTCGGGGCTTCTGGCACAGGTAAGGGAAAACCTGCTGGACTACACTGAACGACATGAAAATTCTCACGCACAAGCGAAGGACTAGCGATCAGCAAAGGGAAGAACTCACGTGCTAGGCGTCATTTACGGTTTAGCGGCATCTCATGCCTTAATGTTTGCCTCGGTTGTATGGCGTAAAAGCCAAGCGGGGCAGGCGGGACGCTACTTATTTTGGATTTTGCTGTTGATGAGCTACAAGCTGGCCGAAGGCGCTTTGAGCTTTGGTGCCAGTAATCCTGATTGGTGGTCTAGCAATAATTCGTGGAGCGGTATCTGGCCGCATCTATTGGGCTGGGCGCCGCTGGCCGTATTGTGGCTAGGGCCTTTGCTCATGGCCTATACCCGTAAAATGAGTGGCGAAGCGACTTGGACTTGGCAGCAGTGCCTGTGGCATTTCAGCCCCGCAATTTTAGTGCTGACTTTGCAACTCCCCGAACAACTGCTTACTGCCGATGAAAAACGCTGGCTCTGGCAGCATTCAAG
Organism: Lysobacterales bacterium; assembly: GCA_022360675.1. Lineage (GTDB taxonomy): Bacteria > Pseudomonadota > Gammaproteobacteria > Xanthomonadales > Wenzhouxiangellaceae > JAKSCJ01. Next base: position 8,101 of record JAKSCJ010000310.1, on the reverse strand, counting down.
TGGTGAAGGTTTATCGTGGCAAGTCGTGATGTTGCTCGTGGTGGTGAAGTTCCATTTAGGGAGTTACCTCTGGTCGAGCTGGCAGCATTTACGCGATTTAAGTCGCCATAGCCTCCACCAACATTCCGACGACTGGAGCGATTGTTTGCGTTGGCAACAGCGCTTATGCGGCTTACTGATGGCATTGGAGGCGATATGGGTGTTGTTATTTGTATTACAGCAAAGCATTGCGCTTACCACATTGAGTCAAGTGGGCGATTTGTGGCTGCTGGCCATGGCTGTGATCGTTCTCTTGTTGGCCTATTGGGGCCTATCTCATCCTGCGGCAGTGTTGAGTCGGCCCCAGGTGATGGTGAACTCGGTAGACACACATGATGAACAACACGGCATGCCCGAGCCAATGGAGCGGCAGACGGACGAGGCCGAGTGTGTATCAGAGCACGGCTTCAACGCGCAAGAAAAGTACTCGGGCTCGCCGGTGGATGCAGGTAATGCCCCCGAACTGTTGGCGCATATGCAACACATCTTGCGTGAGCGGCAACTGTTTTTGCAGCCTCAGCTGCGCTTGAGTGATCTGGCTACGGCTTGCGAGTTACGAACCCATATTATTTCGCAGCTCATTAATCAGTATTTGGCGATGAATTTTTACCAGTTCATCAATAGTTTGCGGGTGGAATATGCGCAAACATTAATGCAAAACGAAGGCCAAGGCATGAGTTTAGAACGAATTGCTGTGGAAAGCGGTTTTAGTAACCGAGTAACCTTTAATAAAGCCTTTAAAGCGCAGCTGCAAATGACTCCGTCGAGTTACCGTAAACGACTCAACACCCAGCAGCCAATGCATACACTGCATTAATTAGCGATTGGTGTTTTATTCTGTGGCCTTGCTGTTTTCCACACAGCATAAACTGCTAATTTTTGTAAAACGAACGTTCGGCTTTGCGCTTGGTCGCAGCGCTTGGGCTATACTCGGACTCAGTTGCTGATTATAAGCTCGTTTTGGAGTAATGAATGGCTCGCTGGACCTTGGTTCTGCTGGCTGTTGTACTTTACGCTGAACGTTCAGTGGCTAGGGATAGTGTTGCTCATTGGTACGGCAGTTTATACGGTGGCTGGATGGCACCGAACTCCTCACATCCTTCTGAAAACGCCGCGCAACAGGCCATGTTCCAAGGCCTGGGTATTGCTCCTGTGTTTCATCAACAGTTGAACTTCAATTTTGAAGTGGAGCGTGTATTCGCACGTGATCGGCGTATGGCCGAGCGTTCGGAGCACGACTTTGAATTAAGCACAGCCAGCTTAATGGCACGCTACTTTTGGAACGCTCCCGCCGAGACCGACGACTGGCGCCCTTATGTGATGGCAGGGATCGGTTTAACCGAACACGAAGACTACCGCGGCGATTCCAGCAGTTTAAATCTCTCGGCAGGTATGGGAATGCAGCTACGGTGGGAGCAACGCTGGAGTTCGTATGTTCAGGCGATGTATCGGCGCGATGTGGGGCGTATTCAACCACTTAATCACCACGGCTTAAACGATGTGGTGTTATCAGCCGGCATGCGTTACGCTTTCGATTAAGCTGTGGCGGAAAGTGCTCTGCCAGCGCGTTGCACTAGCTGTCGATTTAAAAAAAGGCCGCCAACGGGCGGTTTTTTTTATGAGGGTTTACTTATTGGTGTGGCTTAAGGTGTGCTGGGGTCTTGATCGGGTGCTTTATTGTTATCGCGGCACAGGGGTAGGGAGATAATCACCGCGCAGCCCACTAAAACCAGCGCTAAGCCGGCGTAGCGTGGCCAGCCTTCAGGCCCAAAACTGAGAATCGAGCCGCCGCCCACGCCTAACGTCATGGAAATGGCGAAAACCTTAACTTTCAAACAAATACATTTACGCTCTTCCCAGTCGCGCAGAATCGGCCCGAAGAGCTCGCTATTCATCAGCCAAGCATGCAGTCTGGGTGATGAGCGCGAAAAACAGCCTGCCGCGAGTAAGACAAAAGGCGTTGTTGGTAGCAGAGGAAGCACCACACCAATCGCGCCGATGGCAAGAAAGAGGTAGCCCAGAGGCAGCCAGAGTTTGGACACAAAAAAGCCTATAGTGGCGAAGCTCATCCTGCTTCAATGCTTGTATTATGCGGGTTTGGGCGAGTTTTCCTAGTACCTAAGCCCCAATTTCATTGGCATTTTGGTAAAAAAGAACCCGGACTAAGCCGGGTTCTTTTTCTTTATCACTAAGCGGTGACTAATGTTTAAGTGTTAGTCGGCTTAATCTTCACCCATCGCAAAGCCCAACAGGCTCAGCAGGCTTACAAAGATATTGTAAATGCTCACGAACAGGCTAACCGTGGCCATGATGTAATTGGTTTCGCCACCGCGCACAATTTGCTGGGTTTCGTAAGAAATAAGCAGCGATGAGATCACCAAGAACATGCTGGAAACCGCCAGCGCCAGACCGGTAATTTTCAAGAAAATATTGGCCAAAGCGGCGATGAAGGCCACTAAAATGCCGATCATCAAGAAACGGCCCATGCCTGAAAGGTCTTTCTTGGTGGTCAACGCAAAGGCAGACATGGCCAAGAAAATAGCCCCGGTACCACCCAACGACAAAATAACGATCTCGTCGCCGTTGGCAAAACGGCTCATGTAAATATTTAAGATGGGGCCTAAAGTGGCACCCATGAAACCGGTCAGGGCAAAAACGCTAACCAAGCCCCAAACGCTGTTACGTAATTTGGCGGTTGCGAAAAACAGGCCGTAAAAGCCGATGAGAGTCACAATCGGACCCAGTGGGGGCCATTGGAACGCCATTGCCACAGTGGCCATGGCGGCACTGAACAGCAATGTCATGGAGAGCAAGGCGTAGGTGTTGCGTAAAACGCGATGGCTGCCTAGGGCCTGGCTGGATGAATGGCTGATCGTTTGTTGCATGGTTCCTCCATAAAGATTCTGGCCGGTCTACTGACCCTGCTGGGAATCGTAAGCTTAAAAGTGGCTTAAATTCTTCAATTAACATGCGCTGGCTCAAAAGGCTGAGGGCGCATGCTTCTACGCGGCAGAGCGCAATATTAATGGCTCATAATACCAGTGTTTAGACGCCCTTGGGGCAAATGAGTTCCAAATGCTCAATAAACCCCGCACTTAGTGAACACTGCGCTAAAAGTGTCATCGCCCTTTTGGATTTCACTGTGTAATTTAGCGAAAACATGTGAAGCTTATAGAAGAAGAGTGTGGGCGCAAGTGCTGAATTTTCAAGGCTTGTGGTGGTTTTCAAGGCTGAGCTTGGGGCTTGACCGGAGGTGGTGGCATTCAATCCATCACCCAAGCATCCAATCTAAGTGGATGCTTGGGTTGTGTATTTCCTGGTTTGTTGACCTTAAGAATTGAGTCGGTTACGAATCTTTACGCGGCCGTTGGATGGTTAAACTGGCTGGCGCGGAGTGTAACCAATATTCGTGAGCTTTTTCGATGGCCAAATACAACATAGAGCCTTGCGGGTATTCGCCTTCGATTAACACGCCAGCGGGCTTGCCGGTGAGCAGCTCTAGGGCGCGATGTACCGTATCGACGGCAAATACATGAAAACGACCGCTGGCACAGGCTTTAACGACATCTTCGCGGAGCATTAAATCGCCAGCGTTGACTCGGGGAATAATCACCCCTTGGTCACCCGACAGCCCCAGGGCTTTACAGGCATCGTAAAAGCCCTCGATCTTCTCGTTAACGCCACCAATAGCTTGTAGATGGCCGTGTTGATCGATAGCGCCTGTGATCGATAAATTCTGCGCCAGCGGAACATTGGTCAGTGCGCTGAGCAAACAACAAGCTTCGGCGGCCGAGGCGGAATCGCCGTCGATCATGCCGTAGTGTTGTTCGAAGTTAATGGAGGCGTTAAACGATAAGGGATGGTTGGTACGCAATAAATTACGTAATAAACCGCTCAGCGTATGAAAGCCCTTGGTGTGAATCTGGCCCGATAACTCACTGGCCCCTTGGATATCGACTAAACCACCGCTGCCAGCGCCAATACTTGCAGTGATACGGGTGGGAAAACCGTAGGATAAAGCGCCCGAACTCATCACCGCCAAACCGTTAATTTGACCTACTACCGCACCCTGAACCCGCAAGCGGATGACTTTGTCTTCTAACAAACGCATGAAATTGCGGGTGGGTAGGCTGGCGCGATATTTGGTGCGTGCAATGGCTTCTTGAACTAATGGCCGCTCTACCTCTAGATGGCCTTGTTCGCGGGCTAAAAAGACGGCCTCGCGGGCGATATCGGCAATGCGGCCAAAACGTGCGGTTACCTTGCCGCGGCGGGCGGCGATGCGCGCGCCGTGTTCGGTTAAAGCAGCAATACCACTGGCATCGAAGGGTAATAACTGCTCTTCTTTCACTAAACGTGCGATCACCTGACCATAGGCTTTAGGCGCTTCTTTATCGCGCTCGATTTCACTATCGAAATCCACCAGCACTTTAAATAGCTCGCCAAAATCGGCATCGGCGGAATTGAGCTGATGATACAAACCGCCGTCGCCAATCATGATGACGCGCACATTAATGGGAATGGCCTCGGGCTTAATCGTATTGGCCGCCATGGTGGTGCTGGAATCGGTGGGAATAATCTCCAGTCGATTACTGCGTAAGCTGCGGATCAATGCCTGCCATGCGCCGGGCTCTTGCAGAATATCGCGTGCATCAATCACCAGATAACCGCCATCGGCGCGTAGTAACGCACCGCTGCGGATACTGCGGTAATTGGTGTGAGGGCGACCTTGGGCATCCCATTCCATTTCCACCGTGCCCAATAAGTTGGCCACATTGGGGGCGGTCTCGACCACCACCGGACTTGTTTCTGCCAAATGTTGAGCCACCACGTTGATGCCGTAATGGGTACGGGCGTCGGGCAGTGTTTCAGGTTTTTGGCCCAAACGGTGGTGCATTACATCGTTGATAATGGCTTCAAGATATTGCTTAACGCCCGGCGTGCTGACATCGGCCACGATATCCAGGCAAACCTCACGCAAAATTTGTCGGGCCTGGTCTTCGTTGTATTGCTGAATTTCTTGCACGCCTTTACGCCAGGCGTGGTGCACCTTACGCGAGACTTCTTGCAAGGGCTTCGAAAATTTCTTCAGGTTTTGCTGGTACTGATCCCACTCGTGACTGTCTACTTGGCCACTTTGCACCATTTGATGAAACTCTTCCGGCGGCATGGCTTTACCCAAAACCATGGGGAATAGATTCAATTGGGTGACGGGTCCATTACGTACACTGACCAGAGTGATGGCCACGGCACGAAGTTTTTCTTCCAACGCTTGGGTAAGATCATTCAGGCGCTTTTGCAGGCGATTCTCCATGGCCTGACGACGCGCATAGATAGGCCCCGAGCCTAAAGTTTCTTCCAGGCGTTCCTGGATAAACACTGCCAAACGTAACAAATGTGCTTGCAAACGCTGACCTTGACCCGATGGCAGCACCAATAGCTGCGGTCGATCGGGGCGTTGCAGGTTAGGGATGTAGCAGTAGTCGCAATGGCGACGCGCTTTAGGTTGCAACTCGTCGAGTAAGCTGCGAACTAAGGTCATACGCCCGGTGCCGCTTAAGCCGCGTACGTAGATATTTTGGCCCGGTGCTTGGCTGCTTAAGCCAAAGCGCATGGCTTCGCGCGCAATAGGTTGACCGATGACCCCAGCGACGGGTTCTAAATCGTTGCTACTTTTAAAGTCCAGACGATTTTCATTCACTCGCCAGCGCAGTTGTTCTGCTGGCAAAGGCGGAATTTGTATTGGCATGGGGTCCTCTGTTTTCTTCCCGGTGCTGGTGCAACAGCAAACCGGATCAAGCCAGCCCTGGATCGATGGTGACGCCGAAGTTCTCGCGCTTCTGGCGATCTTTTTATGATTTATAGATGGCGGAAAACGAGGGGTAATGCGGTATCAACAAACGTCCACCGTTTTATTTTATCCGAAACGCTCGCGCTGATTGGCATGCTTTTGCGGCCAAGATGAATACAAAAAGCGCGATCGAATCGACTTAGTGGTACGTTTGAGGTGTCCGAAATACCGTCAAACCCTTGGATTCCATAGGGGAAATGATGACCTCAGCCCTTTGGGGAGGTCAAGGGATTGCCAAGAGATTTCACAAATCGTTCAAAGTCTTTGGCACTGGGTTCGGGCGCTTCGATCATCGGGCAGTGTCCCATGTTCTTCATCATAACGCTCTGAATATTAGGAACTAATTGTTCAAGAACCGGTGCTGCCGACGGGTGCAATACGCGATCTTCATCGCCCCAGACCAGTAACACTGGCATTGTTAATTGGGCGGCAAAGTTGTCCAATGGCGTGGAAGCAAAGCACATGGCCTCGAACAGGCGTTTGTATAAACGTATCCGTTGCTGACAACGGCGAATTACCGAGGCGGCAACAGGGCGAGGCAACAGTGGGGGGGTTACAAAAACCGAGCGTCTCAGGCGTTCGAATTCAATAAAATTCATGGGAATTAAAGCGTTATCGCCGTGCTCTTCGGTGGCCTCGGCGATGAGCGGGGTTAATTCGGCACCATGAACCCCGGCGGGGTTTAATAACCACAGGGCGCGAATTTTTTCTGGAATTTGCTGCCCCAACATGGCTGCCAAATAGCCGCCCATCGAGTTGCCGGCCACATAGCACTGTTCAATGCCTATGGCGTCGATGAAGGCGGCTAAGCGCTGGCTTTGGGCATCGATGCTTAACTCGCCACCGCTGGGAAAGGCAGTTTCGCCGTATCCTGGCACTTCGGGCATGTACAGCTGGAAATGGGGTGTTAACAAGGGCGCAATACCCAACCAATGATTGGCATCGCCACCGAAGCCGTGAATCAGCACCAAAATTGGACGCTGATCGTCGGGCTTTGCCGCCGGTGTAGCGCCTTCGCCGTCGTGCAAGTACTGAAACTCAATGCCATCGGCTTGTATCTGGGCTTTACTTAAGCCCACACGCCGTTGTTCTAAACTCACCAATAAGCGCACCAACCAGGGACTGCCGTTACGCCATGCCCAAACCAGATACAACACTACTGCCACAACAGCCAAAACCAGCCACACTTGCGTCATTCTTTTTCCTTCGAATCTACCTCTACCGTGCACGCCCTGAAGTCAAGATACACGCCACAGAAACCACGCCCTAGAACTCTAAAGCTAGCGCCAAACTTGGGGTGAACGCAACGATTTTCACGTCACAAACCCTAAAATATTTGCCTTCAAACATATGGCTCTAAACCACTGAATAGCGGACAATAAAGCGCTCAGTCTGAGTTGCTCGATCAATACATGTTGCCCGCTGCGTTTATTGATGTTGAAGCGAACCCCTTTAAATTAGAGTGAATCATGGCCAATTTACCCGCATTGGCGCCCGAACAAGTGGCGTTTTTTCACGATCAAGGCTATCTCATCTTGCGCCAAGCCGCGCGCCCCGAACGCGTTGCGCGTTTGCGCGCCATTACCGAGCAGCATCTGGACGAAACCGTGGCTCCGGTGGAGTATGAAGCCCAGGTACCATATCCCAATGCACCCAGCAGTTTAGAAGCGCCGGGTGGCCGCACCGTGCGGCGCTTATTAAAAGCCTGGGATCGCCATGCTGAATTCCAGCAATGGGGGGCGCATCCCGATTTGGTGCGTATTATTGCGGGTTTGTTCGACACCGACGAACTATGCTTAGTACGTAATCACCATAATTGTGTGATGACCAAAAACCCACAATACAGCAGCGCAACCTTGTGGCATCAAGATATCCGCTATTGGTCTTTTGAATCGCCCAATTTGATTAACGCTTGGTTGGCTCTGGGCGAAGAAACGGCCCATAACGGCTGCATGCGCGTCATTCCCGGTAGTCATAAGGTGGATTGGGAACCCGAGCGCTTCGACGAATTAAAATTCTTCCGCCCCGACCGCGAAGACAATCGCGCCTTGATTCACCAAGCCTTACGTGCCGAGATGAAAGCGGGTGATGTCTTGTTATTCCACAGTCGTTTACTACATGCCGCTGGTCGCAATCACACCCAAGCCTGCAAAATGGCTTTGGTGTTTAGTTATCGTCGGCGCGATAACGCGCCATTGGCAGGTACTCGTT
>JAKSCJ010000343.1 GCA_022360675.1 Lysobacterales bacterium | reverse complement strand
TGGCCAAAAGAATATGGTGGCGGCGGATTAACAAAAGCCGAAGCAAAAGTTCTTGCCAGTGAAATGCGTAAAATCAAGGCACGGTCACCGCTTAATTCATTCGGTATCTGGATGCTTGGCCCTGCGCTTCTTGAGTTTGGAACGCATGAACAAAAGCTTGAACATTTACCTAGGATTGCCCGCGGTGAAATTCGCTGGTGTCAAGGGTATTCGGAACCTAATGCTGGTTCTGATCTGGCGAGCCTTGCGACTAAGGCGGAAGATAAAGGTGACCATTATATCATTAATGGCCAGAAGGTCTGGACATCGTATGCAGATAAGTCAGACTGGATTTTCTGTCTGGTACGGACAGATTTTGATGCGAAAAAGCATGAAGGTATCAGCTTCGTTCTGTTCGATATGGATCAGGACGGCGTTACCACTAAACCAATCCTTTTAATCTCAGGAAATTCGCCTTTCTGCGAAACTTTCTTCGATGATGCAATTGCCGATAAAAAGAACCTTATTGGGGAAGCGGGTAAGGGCTGGACGATCGCTAAATATCTTCTAACCCATGAACGCACCATGATTGGTGATATGGGGATGCCGATGCCACTAAGTGCGCTTGCGCGCGATAAAATGAATGTGGAAGACGGCAAGCTTGATGACGCTATGCTTCGTAGTGATGTCGCATCCCACGAAATTGATGCGGCTGCATTCATGTTTACGATGGAGCGCGCGAAGGATGAAGCCAAGGCTGGTGCCAGCCTGGGGGCATTTTCTTCAATGCTTAAATATTATGGAACGGAACTGAATAAAGACCGCCATGAATTAATCCTGAAAGTTAATGGTTCGGATGCGTATGAATGGGAAGGGCAATTCTCCAACGACGGTGAAATTGCACGGAACTGGCTGCGGACAAAAGCGAATTCGATTGAAGGCGGGACCAGTGAGGTTCAGTTGAATATCATTTCGAAACGGATCATTGGATTACCGGGCTAGGTAACCTGAAAGGAAGGCGATGCGGTTAAAACTGTTGCCGCCTTTTGATGTTTGGCTCGAACTATATTGATCGGCAAAATATCGGCCGAGAAACAGGATAAGAATAATGGCACTTGTATTAAACGAAGAACAACAGCTTTTGAAGGAATCAGCGGAAGGTTTTTTCGCAGAAAAAGCACCGGTTTCAGCGCTTCGTCAATTGCGCGATGATAAAAGTGAAACGGGATATGATCCTGCGCTTTGGCAGGAAATGTCTGAAATGGGCTTTGCCGGATTACTCGCGGACGAGGACATGGGAGGAACCGGCTTTGGCTATGTTGGCGCAGGTATCGTTGCCGAAGCCATGGGA
>JAKSCJ010000492.1 GCA_022360675.1 Lysobacterales bacterium | reverse complement strand
TGCGGTGCGTATGCGCAATGATCCTTATGTACCCACCGAAAGCCTGGGCCATCTACAAAAACTGGCACCGCGCGCTAATTGGCAGGTGCACGTGTTAGATAAGCACGATTTCAGTATTCAAAAAGCCGACCACTTCAGTTGGTTGAAAGACCCCGGCCCTGTGGCGCATCGTTTAAATGCCTGGGCGCGCAAACACTTACCCAAACCCTAAGCATCAATCTATTTCAACGCTGCCAATGTTTGCGCATGGCAGCGTCACGGTTTTGATTACTAATTCACGACGGCTGCCCAGCACTAGAAACGATACGCCAGCGCTTTCATTCCCTTGGCGGTAATGGCCATGAGATTTGGAACTGGATTTGGCAGCTTGGCTGCACCTGCGTCGGCGGCCATCTGAGCGTGATGGGCTTCGTCGATTTTCATCTGCTCCACAATCGCCCGAGTGCGGCCATCGGCTTGGGGAATATCTTCCAGATGGTGTGCTAAATGCGCCTCTACTTGGCGTTCGGTTTCTTCCAAAAAGCCCAAATTCCAGCGGTCACCAATCGCACCCGCCACACAGCCCAAGAAAAACGAACCGCCATACCAAAACAAGCCCAGCCGCGATGGGCGATCGTTTAACTCCGCTAAACAATCGGCGCACCAAGCTAAGTGATCCAACTCTTCCACTGCCGCTTGATTCATTGCCACTTGTACTTCGGGCGAGCGTGCGGTGATCGCTTGGCCTGAATACAGGGCTTGGGCACACACCTCGCCGGCGTGGTTAATGCGCATTAAACCGGCGATATGACGGCGCTGGGCCTCGTCGTATTCAGGGCGTGATTCGCCCTCGGCCGGATACGGACGTTGCGCCGCTGGTGTGCGTCCTAGTGTGACATCCAAAGCCTGATTCAGCTGATCGAAGCAGCGATCGAGCAGGCTAAATTGGCGACGTTCTTGCATGAAATGAAACCCTTTATCAGCAGTGATTCATGTGAACAGCTGTGGCAAAGACGGTGCGCTAAAGCACCTTTTGGTAGTATTGCGCCATTCTTGCTAATAACTAATTAAGCTAATGAATCAACAAGTATTTTATCGTAAATCTTTGGGCGCCTTGGCATCTGCCATGGGCATGATGTTACTTATTTTACCCTGTGCCTATGCTGAGGAAGATCAAGACGAGAGTTTGTGGTCGGGAACTGGCGAGTTGGGCATTGTGTTGTCGCGTGGTAATAGCGATACCGAAACCATTAACGCCAATGCGCAAATTAAATACACCCCTGAACAATGGGAACACGATTTGCGGGTGGAATGGCTGCAAGCCCGGGACAATGGAGAAAACACGGCGAAGCGTTTTAATGCAGCTTTCAATAGCCGTTACCAGTTCCAAGACGATGCCTATGCCTACGCCGCATTACGCTACGACGACGATGAATTCAGCGGTTTTAATTACCAAGGCTCGGTTTCTTTAGGTTATGGCCGTTTCCTTATTAATAACGAACGCCATGTACTAAAGGTGGAGGCAGGCCCTGGTTTGCGTCTCAGCGAGCCTGTAAGTAGCGGCGAAACGGAGTCCGAGCTGATTGCCCGTGGCGTTTTAGATTACGCCTGGAAGCTATCTGATAATGCTGATTTAAGTAATGTGTTTTTGGTGGAAACGGGTGAAAACAACACATTTTTCGAGAATAAACTGGCACTGACCACAGGCATTACCGACGCTTTACGGTTAAAGCTGGGGCTTTCTGTGCGTCGTAACTCCAACGTACCTGCTGATCGAGAAAACACCGATTACCTCACCACCGCCAATTTGGTGTATCAGTTTTTGTAGATCACCCCCGCTATAATGCTCAAATGGTGGGTGCAGTCTCTAAATGTAGATTGCATCTGGGTAGCTGACTCTAGATGCTGCCGCAGGTATTTTTATTTGGGTAACTAGCTATGAGTTATTATCAACATCATTGGTTTTTTTGCACGAATCAGCGCGATGAGTCGGCCGACCGCCCCAGCTGCGCCAATTGTGCTGCGGCCTCAATGCGCGCCTATGCAAAAGACAAAGTCAAAGCTTTGGGGCTAGCGGGCGAAGGCGGGACACGAGTTAACAATGCCGGTTGCCTGGATCGCTGTGAAGAAGGGCCGGTTTGTGTGGTGTATCCCGAAGGCGTGTGGTACACCTATGTGGACGAAGAGGATATCGATGAGATTATCGAATCCCACTTGGGCAAAGGTGAGCCGGTGAAACGGCTTATGCTAGAAAAGCAGTAAAAACAAATAAATACGCTCAAAAAGCCTTGTCAGGCAGTGCTTGATGAGGCTTTTTTTATGGGTGAACTCGCATCGATTAACCGTAAATACAGTCCGAACTTCAAACACATGAATGCCCGGCTTTAGAGGAATCCAAAACGCTTTGAACCAGCCATTTCGATTCCCTTATGTGCAGGCTCAACGACGCTTTGATCGACGTTTACCTCATATAGCAATACTAGAGAGACCCAAATTCCAAAAATAAGACCCGCTTCACTCAAAAAAATAAATATAACTGTGCGTCATAAGACGATTTAAAAAAGGGGCATAACAAAACAGCTTTGCCTGTCTTTTTTAGTTTTGTCTGCTTAATTTGTGTTGGGCTGTGTGTAGTTAAATTACATGAAACATGTAAGCTCAAGGTTGTGTAAAAGGCGTCTGAATTTATTTCGCTAATCATTATTCATAATTGGGCATTCATTAGCGCATTTTATTTGTTGTTTTTAGCTAAGTTTTTTCGTTGTTAACTACATGAAAAAACAGGTTATTTTGTAACTTTATGCATAAGTTTATTTGCTACTAATGAGCTGGCAATGCCAGTGAATTTGTGCGCTTAAGTCTTAGTGTCAATGCTTAACGTGTGCAGTGTCATCATGCCAGTAGAAAGCGAATCAGAGCATCTGTGGTTTAAGCGAAGTGTATGAATCGGGAAATAAAATTCTAGTTTCTAGTTAATCAGTATCGACAAGAAACCGTAAACGCAATGGCGTTTGAAGGCGTAGCCAAACTACATTTTTGCGCTTATCAAAATTAGTTTTTAATAATGATTAATATCCTTATGTGTCTATTGAAACCCATGACTTTCGTCACGGTGGTGTATTGACCTTTCTCAAGAGGCTGTGGTACTTAATAAGTCAAGGCTGATTACCCATGTGAATCGCTGAATCGTTGCTAAAGCCAGTTAAGTGGTCATTAGCAAAAGGGAACGATTACAAACAGCACACATGCATCAATACAGTCTTAAAGGGGAATCCATTCCAAATAACGGTGAGATGCTTTTTTGTGTTGAAACATCGTTACTTCAAATAGCAGCCTGTCTTGGTAAGGTTTGCGAAGTGACGTACACAACAAAGTAGTAAGCAACGTTGAATAAAACGACATTAATCGATCGTTACTTCGGTGTTGTGATAAGACTATAAGGGGGAACTATGTCTTACCGATTCAATGCAAATCCTATTTCTATCTTCCACACACGCATCAGGCTTAAGGCCTAATGAGATCATTGCTGTTGCTTGTGCTTTCTTAAATCGTTTAAGTAAACGAGCCAGTAAACGGCAAAACAAGTGTAATTAAATCGTAGAGGTATTCTTGCTATTGGCAAGTTTGCAAAGGATTCCTTTAACTTAAATTTATTAGAATAAAATTCTAATGTTTGAAATTAAGTGCCTTATCAACATTCTTGGTGTTTTTCATGTTGGTAATGCCGAATCTTGAATATTGGGTGCAAAAAACAACGAAGCCTAAGTAGGTTGAATTGTTTAAGTGGCTGATAAACAAGGGACTTTGAGTCATGCCAGAATTGACTCAATTTGAGTATTGAAACCAAATAAAGGGGAATTATGATGAACCATCATCTTGATCTGATCGAAGAAGACGCTGGTCTGGACCTGTTCGCTGAAGAACTGCCTCAGCAAACTCAACTGCTGTCTGACTGTGCTTCTACCGCTCTGTGTATCGTTTGTGGCGCGAGCTCTTTGGGCTCTATCGTCAGCTCTGGCGAAAGCAAGTAATTCTTGCTTAAGCGAAGCTGCAATGCAGCAGTCGGTTAGCTTCGGCTAACCAAGGTACTACCGGGATTTCCCGGTAGTACTTATCAAACCATCACTGTGATCACTGGGCTGTTTAGCTAAATGTTGTGAGTTTAAATAACTAATCAGTGATTAAGGCGAACATAAGACGTGGGTGGGGCATCTATGAAAGGTTCGATATCACAATGTAATGATGCATCTTCGGTCGGTGACGCTTCGGTAAGCATTCACATACCAACCAGCTTGCGGCGCTTTACGTCACAAAATGCTCAACTGCAAGTCCACGCCAATACTGTGATCGATGCCTTACAGATGGCAAGTCAGGATTATCCTCGTCTAAAGGCTCAATTGTTTACCCCGGCGGGTGATTTAAGACGCTTCGTTAATGTCTTTCTCAATGAACGCGATATTCGTCATCTTCAGCAAGGTTCAACACCGTTAAGCGCTGGTGATGTCTTAACCATTTTGCCCGCGATTGCCGGAGGTTAAGTGATGAGTGCCAGTCAAAGCTTAAAGCAAGAAGGGCAAAAAAATCAGCAACATGGCGTTTATCAGGCGCGCTTGGGTGCAGAGCTTAGCCGCGATGAAATTCAACACTATAGCCGCCATTTAATTATTCCCGAAGTGGGTCTTAAAGGACAAAGAAAGCTCAAGGGCGCACGCGTATTAATGGTCGGTGCCGGTGGTTTGGGCTCGCCTGTGGGCATGTATTTAGCAGCTGCTGGTGTAGGCACGATTGGTATTGTTGAATTCGACACGGTTGAAGTGAGCAATCTTCATCGTCAGTTGTTGTATACGGTTAACGATGCAGGTAAAAGCAAGCTTGAGTGTGCAGTTAACCGGCTAAGCTCAATGAACCCTCATATTAATGTGGTAGCACATCCCGAACGCATTACCGCCGATAATGCTTTGGCATTAATTGAGCAATACGACTTAGTCGTAGATGGCACTGATAATTTTCCTACTCGTTACTTAGTGAATGATGCTTGTGTGTTATTGGGCAAGCCTAATGTTTATGCATCGATCTTTCGCTTTGAAGGTTTAGTTTCTTTGTTTAATCACGATAACGGTCCGTGTTATCGGTGTTTGTATCCCACACCACCACCACCAGGCTTTGCGCCATCATGTGCTGAAGGTGGTGTGTTCGGTGTGCTACCGGGAATTATCGGCAGTCTACAAGCCGCTGAAGCCATTAAATTAATTACCGGTGTGGGTGAGTCCATGTCGGGGCGCTTACTGCAATTTGAT
>JAKSCJ010000048.1 GCA_022360675.1 Lysobacterales bacterium | reverse complement strand
ATAAATTGGCTACCTTAAACTCTAGCCGAGTGGTAAGACTGGAGCATTTAAATCTGCTTGTCACCACGTGAGACTAGTTTAAGGTATCTGCCAGAGCTTTTCTTGATGAGTGCAGCTTTCTAGGTCTGGCTTTGTGCGATCTGGTTGTATGTTAGTACAAAAAGAAGTTGTTGGAGAGAAAGAGCTTATTGGAAAGGTAAACGGGGCGTATCGCTGTAGCGCTAATAGATTGGCACCTGTGGGCGGACTCAATCTACCGAGCTACTGATTACAACTCAGATGCTAATGGTATTCATGGACGGGAATTACCTATCTCGTGCAGTCGTGTATTCAGTTTGTTGATTTTATGGTTATTAGCTTTTGGTGCTTAATTGAAATTTGTATATACATCCGTGACCAAAATCGTGACCAAATGTTGCCAAAAAGTGCCTATTTATGCCCAAATAAGAAAAAAGGCCGATTGTTAAGTTATTGATTTAACTAACAATCGGCCTTTGTCTTGGTGGAGGCGGCGGGAGTCGAACCCGCGTCCGCAAGTGATCCATTTCCAGCTCTACATGCTTAGACCCCTTCTTTAAATCTCGCCGTGATCAACCCGAAGGGCAGGGCTGAGCAAAGCCAGTAACAGTTTAATTTAACGGGTCGCCCTGTTTACGCAACGACGCGCGATCCTGCTGAGGTAATCTCTGGAACCAACCCACAGGCAAGTTGGGCAGAGAGCAAAAGCTGTTTCTTAGGCAGCTAAAGCGAAGTTGTCATCGTTGGCAACTAAAAGTTTGATACAGTTTTTACGAGACTAGTATCTTGCTCGGCATGCACCGGAGAACTTCACTACCCACGTCGAAGCCGTGACGCCCCCGTAACTTTCCTGATCTTTAGTTTGAGATGGTCTTACAGGTAGACCATAGCCTTACTATTATGAGGGTCATTTTGTTGAAGTCAAGGCGCACCGGCTCGAGTGCTGGGTTTTGACACCTGATGACTCTCGCAAAAATCAGGCGAAAACTAGCGAATTAAACGCTGCTTTTGGCGTTGCCAATCGCGATCTTTATCGTCGGCGCGTTTATCGTGTTGTTTCTTACCTACCGCCAGGGCGATTTCCAGCTTCACGCGGCCGTTTTTCCAGTACAAAGCCACGGGCACCAGGGTGAAGCCTTTGCGTTCCACCGCACCCACCAAGGTGTTTAACTCACGGGCGTGCAGCAATAATTTGCGCTCGCGCATGGGATTGGTGTCGACATGGGTGGAGGCAGAATTGAGCGGCGAGATATGCGCGCCAATCCAATAGGCCTCACCATTGCGCAGCATGACGTAGCTCTCGGTGAGTTGCAGGCGGCCCTGACGCAGGCTTTTGACTTCCCAGCCCAGCAGCGAAATCCCCGCCTCAAAACGATCGTGCAGGTGATACTCGTGCCGTGCACGCTTATTCAATGCAATGGTGGGTTGGCTGCTTTTCTTTGCCTTGGCCATGATTTTTGCTGTCGAGAAGAAAGCCTTGTAGCGTATCACAAACCTGTCAATACGCCATATTTCCAAGCTTTGCGCGGAGCCACTTTGGAGGCGGTTTGCCGCTGTTCCAGCTCATATTCTAAAAACGACTCAAGCGAACAAGCCTCGCACCACTCGATCATCTAAATATACGCCGCACACTCTTGCGAACTGGCCTTAAAGCGCTGAGATACACCTAAAGCTCCCTTCATCAAGCCATAAATCGACCGTGATATCATGCGCCCAGCGAGGAGAATTATGGTTAATATTGAACGCAATGCGCTGGTGCTCTACGGACCAGACAAAATGTACGACTTGGTGCGCGATGTGCGCCGCTATCCCGAATTCCTGAGTTGGTGTTCGGGCAGTAAAGTGCTGGAAGAGAGCGATGAGCATCAAATTGCCAGTCTGCGCTTGAAAGTGGCCGGCATGGAAACCGCCTTCATTACCCGTAATGAAATGGTGCCCAATGAGCGCCTGGAAATGCACCTTCAAGATGGCCCCTTTACCCAATTGGAAGGCGCTTGGAGTTTCGCACCTCTGGGCGATGTGGGTTGTAAAGTCACCTTATCGATGGCGTTTGAATTCAACCAACGCTGGCTGGCGGCTGCCTTCAGCCAAGGCTTTATTCGCGTCGCTGATCGACT
>JAKSCJ010000002.1 GCA_022360675.1 Lysobacterales bacterium | reverse complement strand
TCGCAACGAGCCCGAAATGTCGGCCCAAGCGCTGGATGATGTCACCACTTATTTAGAATTCTTGGCCGTACCCGGCCGCGATTATTTGGATAACCCTGAAGTCCAACTGGGTGAAAACTTATTCAACGACGCTCAATGTAGCGCTTGTCATAAGAGCGATATCACCACCGGTGATGAGCATCGCCGTCGCCGCTTGCGTGGCCAAACCATTCACCCATACACCGACTTACTCTTGCACGATATGGGCGAAGGCTTAGCCGATCATCGCCCCAGCTTTAACGCCGATGGCCGCGAATGGCGCACCGCGCCACTGTGGGGCATTGGCATGGTCGAGCGGGTGAATGGTCATACGCTGTTCTTACACGATGGCCGCGCACGCAACCTGGCCGAAGCCATCTTATGGCATGGTGGCGAGGCCGAAGCGGCAAAACAACGCTTTGTGGCCATGAATAAAAACGAGCGCGAGGCGCTGGTGAAGTTCTTAAAGTCGTTGTAAGCATGAGCAATCAAGCTTCTGTGAATCACACCCAAGCCATCGCAACCCCCCAGCAGCTCATCGAGCTGTTGGGGGTTTATTGGCAAGGCCATCCCGAACACATCAAACTCAGTTTGTGTTGTTATTTAGCCGGCGGCCACTTGTTGCTACAAGGCCCACCCGGCACCGGTAAAACGCTGCTGGCTTTATTGCTGAGCCGATTGCTTAATCTTAGCTTTGGCCGTGTGCAATGTACTGCCGATTTATTACCGGGCGATATCACTGGAGTACCGGTTTATCATCGCAGCAAAGAGCAGTTCGAGTTTCGCCCCGGTCCGGTGTTTCATGAATGTTTATTGGTGGATGAACTCACCCGCGCACCGCCTAAATCTCAAAGTGCGTTATTAGAAGCCATGGCCGAGACTCAGGTGACAGTAGATAACCAGTGTTATCCCCTACCCGATCACTTCTTTGTAATCGCCACCCAAAACGAACAACACGAAGTGGGCACTTTTCCCCTGCCCCGCGCGCAGTTAGATCGCTTCTTACTCAGCTTAGAGATTCCTTACCCAACACCCGAGCAAGAATTACAACTCTTGCAACAAGGTGATGTACACAAACGCTTACCCGCTATCGACCATCAATGTGAAGCCTGCACCGTAGCGGGCTGGCGCGCTGCACTGGAACAGATCGCCGTGGCGGAACCGGTGTATCAATACATCACCGATTTACTCAGTGCCAGCCGTCAACAAGCAGGCTGTGGTTTATCGACTCGTGCGGGCATCGGCATTGTGCAAATGGCCAAAGCCTATGCTTTGGTTTCGGATCACCAGCAGGTGTTGCCCGATCATGTACAAGCGGTGTTTTTGGCTTGTACGGCACATCGTTTAGCAAGTCCTCATAGCAACGGCCAAGAAACGGTTCCTATGCAACAACTGCTACAGTCAGTTCCCATAAGGTGATGCCCATGGCCACCAGCAATAGCACGCAAAGTTCCACACAAAAACCCACCCAAAAGCCAAATAAGCAGCATGCAAACCGTACTCGCCTGAGTCGGATACGCTTGAGCCGCTCGGGTTGGGTGTGGTTAGCCTTATCGGGATTTGCCGTGGTGGTGGCCATGCAGTTTGGTCAAACCTTTGCTTATGCGCTGGCTTGTTTTGCTCCGGCTTATTTACTGGTGGCGTACTGGCAATTAAAGCGCTTTGCCCAGCATCTTCAGTTACAAAAACTAACCTTACCTCAACATTGCACCCAGCCTCATTTTGATGCGTTATTGAGCTTGGATTTTCCTGCCGGATTAAGCGCGCAAACATTGCAAGTTCAATTGCAATGCCGTTCTCATCGTGGCGTGGAAGTCAGCTTGAATGCTGCGGAAGCCGAGCTGGCCTTACCCAACACACCATTGTGCGTTCGCTTCGCCAGCCCCGAACGCGCCTTGTACCGTTGCAGCCAGCTCGCGCTACAACTCAATGACCCTTTAGGCTTTTGGCAGTTACAACACACACTACCCATGACCGAAAGCATGAGCGAGTTTATCAGCCTGCCCAAGGCGCAAATTACCGCCCCCTTTCCGGGCAGTGTGGAGGCCGAACAAGCGCAACATCACGATGCCGATATCTCACATTTACGCAGTTATCAATGGGGCGATCGCCCCGATCGTATTCACTGGAAAGCCTCGGCCCGCAGCGACGATTGGTTAGTCAAAACCGCCGATAACGCTGGCGTTAACACCCGTGCAGAATTGGATTACAACGCTTGTCGTCTGAGCGATCACGAAGACAAAATCGCCGAGCTTTATGGTTGGTTATTACAGTTACATCAAGAACAAGCGCCATACGGTTTAAAACTCCCCGGCCAATGCATCGCTGAAAATCGTGGGGCCGCTCATTTTCATCATTGCGTGACCGCTTTAGCTCAACTTGATCCGGCATGAAATCACTATTGCCGTATCGGCATGAAGCCAGCAACTTGCTTTGCTTATGGGCGGTGTATTCCTTATTGAGCTGGCCATTCACTAGCCTGATTGCGATTTTAATTGTGGCATCTTTGCTGCTCACTCAGCGGCAAACTCAGCCATCACCACACTGGCGTTGGGCCACAATTCCTGTTGTTGCGCTCAGTGCTTGGCTGGTGCCACCAGGTTTTGATTGGGTTATCGCCGCTTTTTTGTTGGTGTGTGTACTGCAAAGTTTGTGGTTTCGTCAGCGCCAAACCCATACGGCATTGGTATATCCCTTATGCCTCTTAACGGTGGCCAGTATTCACCAAAGTGACTACCGCATTTGGTGCGCGGCTTTATTACTGA
>JAKSCJ010000131.1 GCA_022360675.1 Lysobacterales bacterium | reverse complement strand
TTTTGGTGCCGATACTTGGCAACGCGTGCGGCGCGCCGGAAAGCATGTCGGGTTATCGGTGCATCCGTTTTTATTGGGTGCAGTATTACGTTCGATACAACGTTGGAATCAAAAGCGCGGTAAGCAAACACGCATCTTGCGCGTGATCGATAACTTTACCTTGCGCCGCTTTAATCAAGAACCCCATGTGCAAGATATTTACGATGTCTTCGCCATTCCTTATAGCTTGGATTACCAGCTAGACCAAGACGATAAAAGCTTACTAAAACAAATTAAAACTAAATTAGATGTCTTAAAGAAAGGTGCGATTCGCAAAGAGCTTTATCGTCAGTGGTTGTATATGAGCAGCTCCTTGCTCTCGCCTAAAGTGTTGGCGACTCGCTTGCTGATCAAGTTTGTGGTGCGCAGCAACATTATCTGCACCAACATCGGCCCGGTACCAGAAGATTTTGATCGCTTTGGCGACGCCAGTGTTGACGAATACTACAGCTTCTCGCAAATGTTTCCGCCCGGCGAGATGATGTTTTTGTTTTCCACCTACCGGGGCAGCCTGCGCACGGTGTTGCTGTACGACACCAATAAAATCACCCAACAAGAAGCCCAGCAATTTGTCGACGACACCTACACCGACGAACTACTACGCCTTACCGAAGATGGCGCACAGGCAAGCCTAAGTGTGGTGGACGAGGGTAAGGAAAAGTCGGTAGAGGCCTTATCTTAAGAAGCTTAACGAGGCTTCATTTGGTGATGCATCGTATTTAGTGGTGACTCAGTCAAATACGCAAACCAAAAGGTTTACAAATGAATTTGATCAGAGTATAAATACCAAAAAGTTTATAAAGGTGTGTCCCATGTCTCAGGATCTCGCTCGAGTGCCGGGGCAGCCGTTGATGAATCAACGGCGTGCTTATCGTGTCTTGTGGATTGCCGCTGTGCTGAGTTTCTTGGCCAGCTTTGGTATTGCCTTGCCGTATCCGGTGCTCACACCATTATTGGTGGTCGACGGAACCCCTTTGAGTCAGTGGTTTGGCCTGGAGCCTAAATTGCTCTTGGGCTTGGCTTTGGGCGCGTATCCTTTGGGTATGTTGGTGGGCTCGAATGTGATTGGCAGTTGGTCGGATCAATACGGCCGCCGCCCGGTGATTTTATGGACCATGGTGGGCGCAATGCTGGGCTATGGTTTGTCGATTGTCGCGATTATGAATTACAGCTTTACCTTGCTGTTGCTGAGCCGTTTATTGGCCGGTTTTTGTGAGGGTAATGTGGCCGTTTTTCGGGCTATGGCCTCTGATCTCGGCGATTACATCCCGCGTACCAAAATCTTTTCTTGGTCGTTAACGGCCACTTTCTTAGGCTGGACCTTCGGCCCTCTGGCTGGTGGCCTGTTGGTGGAATGGGGTGCCGAGCGTGTGTTCATGGCAGGTTTGGTCATGTTGCTGGCGGGTTGGCTTTTGGTGTTTTTCTCCTTAAAAGGCGAGGCCAGGCCCCAGCAAAAACCGCAGCAAACCGGCCAAGCTTGGACTTTATTTTCGTTAGCCGATATTCGCGCTTTTGCCTGGATGCATCTGTTTGCTTGTTTAGCGGTGAACGCGTTCTACGAGTTTTACCCACTGTGGTTAGTGGAACGCTTTAACAGCACGGGCTTAGGCATTGCCTGGTTTACGCTGGCATTACAGGTGGGCATGTTGAGCAGCAGCATGTTTTTGATGCGCTACAGCGAGCAACGTTTTGGGCTATTACCCACCATGCGTGGCAGCCTATTATTGTTGGCTCTGGGGCTGCTATTGGTGCCCACCATGCCGGTATTGGCGGCGGCCATGCTGATGTTCACGGTGATCGGGGTGATGAATTCCACCTTTTTTGGCACCTTTATGGCCGATTACAGTGAGCGCTTTCGCCATTACGGCCAAGGACGCATTCTCGGTTTAATCACGCTTAATTTCTCTTTATCGGCCGTTATCATGGCTTTTGGCGGTGGTCTCTTGAGTTTATTGGGAGCAAGCTGGGTATTGGTGTTTGGTGGGCTACTGGCTTTATTATCTTTACTGATCGGTTTGCCTCTACATGCACGCCCTATGGTTACAGCGGAAGCCCAGGCATGAATAGTCAAGAACAAATATTGCTTCGTCTTAAAGAATGCGGTCACCAAACCGCCCAGCAGCTCGCCCAGTTTTTAGGTATGAGCACCATGGGCGCACGCAAACATTTGGTGAAGCTGCGCGAGCAAACGCTGGTGGAAGATTTTTCCCGTGCTGAAAAAGCGGGTCGGCCCGCACAATATTGGACACTCACCGACGACGGCCACGCCCGTTTTCCTGATCGCCACAGCGCTTTGAGTGTGCAGCTCATCAACTCCATTCAAGAGGTGTTTGGTAGCGAAGGTTTGGATCGTTTAATTCAACAGCGCGAACAAGAACAGCGCACAAGCTACGCGAAAAGCTTAGCCTCAATAGAAACCCTGGAACAACGGGTGGCAGCATTAGCGCAGCTGCGTAGCGATGAAGGTTATATGGCGATCTTCGAAGTCGATAGCGAACACAGCCATGTGTATTGGCTACACGAAAACCATTGCCCTATCTGCGATGCGGCTAAGCACTGCTTGCGCTTTTGTCGCTCAGAGCTCGAACTCTTCCAAAGTTTGTTAGGTGATGATGTACAAGTGAGTCGCGAGCATCATTTATTAAGCGGGGCCAGACGTTGTAGTTATCGCATCGAAGCTCAGTTGCCCGTGTGAAGCATCGCTATTGTTAATCATTAATATTCAAGATAACTATTAAACCTCGAAGCGCGAGAATTATTCATCGTAAAGCCAGGTATCCGCACGCTGTAAGGTGTGCTTGAGTGCTACTATTACCGCCATACCAATAACGTTTAACTGGGACTGGTAAGCGGGGTAGCCTCTTGATTATTAAGAAAAAGGATTCTCTTGATCCACAGTTTAATGCTTTGCGTGCATTGCAGGCACTTAATCTAAACCCAAGACAACAAAAAGCCGTTGAGAGCGAGTTGCGCATGATGAAGGCGGGCGCTCATGGTGAACAACAATCCTCTTACTTCATCGACTATTACTTTGAAACCGCCAGCGATTGGGCTGTGTTGCATGATGTGCGTTTTGAGCACGAAGGCCGTGTAGCGCAGATTGATCATCTAGTAATTAATCGCTTACTCGAAATCTATGTTTTAGAGTCCAAGAGTTTTCATTACGGCTTGGATATTAGCGCTAACGGTGAGTTTCTGGTTCGTACCAGCAATGACAGTAAAGCTATTGAATCGCCCATTGAACAAAACAAACGGCACATTTTCTTTCTAGAGCAGTTTTTTAAAGTGGTTACCGGTATTTTACCGAAGCGTTTTGGCATGCTGACCCGCCAACCGAGTTTCCACGGCTATGTGTTGGTTTCGCCCAAGTCGCGTGTTAGGCGACCTACACCCACTCGCTTTGATACTTCCAGTGTGATTAAGTCGGATGCTTTGTATTCCTCGCTGACGGAAAACACCGATAACAGCGCTGGCTTATTAACCAAAGCAAGCAAGATGATAAGTGAAGCGCAGTTAATGACCTTGGCGCAGAAGCTGGCAGGCTTTCATAAGCAAGCGCCGGTCATCGACTATAAAAAGAAGTTTGGTATAAGCAACGATTGCATCTCAGCACCGCCATCAACAGCGCCTAGAGTTGCGGTACCACAAGCGGCGGTTCAAGCACCTCAGCCTGGCCCTGAAGCGCGGCCTGATCACCAGTCACAACGACAGCAAACACCGCCATCCCGGCAACAGTCCAGGCAGCCATTCACACAGCAGTCGGCCCCGCAGATCCAGCGTCATGTGGAACCAGAATCATCAGTAAGGTCCAGCCCATCAGCGCAACCTAGATCACCCACGAGACCCAACCCGCCAGCGCGGCCCGCTCCACAGACCGCTTCCCATGGGGCTGTGGCGTCGCAGGCTAACTCAACAGCACCCAGAAATAATTACTTTTGTGCACAGTGTCGTTGCGATATCTCGCCTAAAGTGGCGCATTTTTGCTTTACCCAAAAAGCACGTTTTGGTGGCCGTGCGTATTGTATGAGTTGCCAAAAAAAGTTTATGCCAGCCAATGTAGCCAGGGGCTAATTGTCGGTGGGTTAATGGTCGCTAACGTTTAGTGGCTGACAAGGGTCAGTTGCTGAGCTGTTGGCCAGTGATGGCCTAGCGAGTAATTTATATTGTGTATTAGGCATCTATGTAAGTCTTTTTTTAGACCGGTATCGACGGGCGGGCTGTGTTAG
>JAKSCJ010000081.1 GCA_022360675.1 Lysobacterales bacterium | reverse complement strand
TCCCCTCACATTAAAACAAGAACCAAAGTTACTGCTAAATAAGCCTTGAAACAACAAGCCTGTAATCAAAAAATCACAACGTTCAACCACCATATAAACACACACTTTCAGTAAGCTTTAAATCTTAACCACCAGACATAAAAGTATCATTAGAATCACTTACTTCAAACTTTAAAATCACGTTTATATTTTTCAAAAAAACTCCCAACCGCCCCAAACCAACCACCAACAGTAATCCCCTTTAGCCCACCCCTAACTTCTGCAATACTCTGAACGTCTAAAACGTTTGGCTTATTTTTGGAGTGGGGGTTTTCATGCAGCTCGAAATTCGGCGGTGGTTGTTAGCGGCGTTGGCGGTGTCTTGTTTTGGCACGGCGCAGGCGGTGGATGAGCGCATGGCCAATAATGGCAATGTGATGTTGCAGGATGTGCCTGAGGTGCCCGAGGAGATTCGCTCGGAGTTGCGGCGGTATCAAAATACCCGCAGTGCCTTTGTGTACGACTGGGCGGCCGATGGCAAGAGTTTGTTTATTGGCACTCGCTTTGCCGATGTGAATCAGATTCACCGGGTCGACGAAGCGGGCGGTGCGCGGCGGCAGTTAACGTGGTTCTCGGAGCCGGTAAGCGGTGTGCAGCGGCGGCCTGAGAGTAATGAGCTGAGTTTCGCCATGGATAGTGGCGGTAGTGAGTTTTCGCAGATTTTCTTGCTCGATCTCCAAAGTGGTCAACGTCGTTTATTAACCGATGGCGAATCACGCAATGGCCAGGTGACCTGGTCTCACGACGGTCAGATGATGGCGTATCAATCGACCCGTCGTAATGGCCGCACCAACGATATCTGGTTGATGGATAAAGCCAATCCCGAAACCACCCGCATGGTGGTGCCCGCCGACGATGGCTACTGGTGGGGTCCGGTGGATTTCTCGGAAGACGGCAAGCAGTTATTGATTCTGCAATATGTCAGTGTGAACGACTCACGTATTCATGTCTTGGATATCGCCTCGGGCGAGCTACGCCAAGTGGCCGGTGGCGATGACGCTCCTGCGCGCAATTTACCCTTCAGCTTCGATGCCAAAGGCGAGGGCTTTTACTACGTGACCGACGCCGATGGTGAATTTGCCCAGCTGGCGTATTTCAGCCTGAAAGATGCGGATGATTCGAAGGTCATTACTAAGGATATCCCTTGGTCTATCGATTCTTTTGCTCTGGATCACAGCGGCAAACGCGGTGCCTTTATTGCCAATGAAGGCGGTATCAGCCGCTTGTATCAATATTTCCCCAGTAATGATCGCTACCAGCGCGTCGATGCCATTCCGGTGGGCATTATCAGCGGCTTACACTTTAGCCCCGACGACAAAGCCCTGGCCTTTACCGTCAATAACGCACAAACCCCCAGCGATGCCTATGTACTGAATCTCAGCGGTCGCCGCGCCGATGAAGACGATTTATCACGCTGGACCTTTAGTGAAGTGGGCGGTTTAGACACCACCCAATTCGCCAGCCCCGAATTAGTGCATTACCCCACCTTCGATCAAGTCGACGGCGAAGCCCGCACCATTCCGGCCTTTGTCTACAAACCCGACGGCCCCGGCCCGCACCCAGTCGTGATTTCTATCCACGGTGGCCCCGAAGGCCAATACCAACCGCGCTTCAGCAGCACCTACCAATACTGGGTGGCTAAACTGGGCGTGGCTGTCATCGCACCCAATGTGCGCGGCTCTTCAGGCTATGGTAAGTCGTATCTGCAAATGGATAACGGCTTTAAACGCGAAGACTCAGTGAAAGACATCGGTGCCTTATTGGACTGGATTGGCGAACAAGACGATCTGGATGCCAAACGCGTGGCGGTATTTGGTGGTAGCTACGGCGGCTACATGGTATTAGCCAGCGCCGCCCACTACAGCGACAAACTCAAAGCCGCAGTCGATATCGTGGGCATCAGCAACTTCGTCACCTTCTTAGAAAATACCCAAGACTACCGCCGTGACTTACGCCGCGTAGAATACGGCGACGAACGCGACCCCGCCATGCGCGAACACTTAATGAACATCAGCCCATTAAGCCACGTAGAAGCCATGCAAATTCCCATGTTCGTCGCCCAAGGCCACAACGACCCCCGCGTACCCTACACCGAAGCCGAGCAAGTCGTCGCTGCATTGCGCCAGCAAGGCAATGCCGTGTGGTATATGGATGCCTTAAACGAAGGCCATGGCTTTAGAAAGAAAGAAAACCGTGATTTGTTTAGTGAATTAACGGTGATGTTTTTTCAGGAGTACTTGTTGAAGTAGGGTGGTTTTGTTGGTTTAGTTTTTTTGGGAAGCCTGGAGTTTTACTCTGGGCTTTTCTTTTTTAGCAAAGCTTTTATTAGTATTTCGCCGCTACACGGTGGGTGTTTATTGTTATGCCCCTGTGCGGCGGCGAGGTACTTTTTCCTGGCGGCAAAAGTACCCAAAAGCGCCTTGGATTTTTGAGTTGAGTTTTGTGTGAGCGTGAAGCTCACGGCACACGCATTCAAAGGCTCCCTGCCTATGAATGCTTGCTCAGCCGTCCTGGCTGAGCATTGCCTACGGTTTTAATCGATGTCGGTGGTAAGACGAAGACCTCGTTATCCCCACCGCTCTTCACAAAACGCAGGCGAGCACTCGCAGGGATGCGAGTGCAATGATCAAAGGCAGGAAGCCGTTTGATCATGGTCGCCGAGAAGATTAAAAACACCGGGGAATTGCTAACAACACACCAGCAGCTTTTGGTACCTTTTGGCTGCACCAAAAGGTACTCGCCGCCACACGCCAGCGTAACTATAGATATCAGCTTCTATAGGTGGCGAAACAAAAACAAAAACGCCACTTAAGAAACAAACCTAAATACAGGCCTTACTCAACCGGCACGGTATTCTCCAGCTTCAACCATCCCTTTTGCCCATTTTCCTTCACCTGCATCCAACCATTGGCTTTCACGCCCAAATCTAAAATGGTGCCAGCACCTAAGGTAAATACGACGGGGGTTTTCGCGTTGGGGCCTTTGTGCACCGGGGCGGCGTCTTCAATCACAACCACTTGATTGCCACCGCTATTACCAGAGTTGGAGTTGGTGCTCGACGCGTTCTGTGTGTTTGAAGAAGTGCTCGCATTGCTCTGGCCACCGGCTCGGTAATACTGGGCTGGGGTACGGCTGGCGATGAAGTCGACGGCGGCTTCGATAACTTGGCGCAGGGCTTTTTCGCGTGGGGTGTTTTTCCAGGTTTCCAGAGCGCCGCCTAAGCCAACGCGGCCGGTGTATCCGCCCAAGGCGGCGCCCACGTTGAAGTCTTTGGCTTTGCCTTCAACACTGGTGGCGGCCAGGATACGGCTGGTGCGGGCGTCAATCAGGCGAATGTCGATGGCCATATGGGCACTTTTTACCCCACCGGTAATGGCACCAAGCACGCCACCGCCGATACCGCCTAAACCACCTCGAGTGCCGCCGGAGTTACCGTCGAATTCGGTAACGGCGGCCACCACGAGAATTTCAGCGCCTTCGATTTCGCCGATGGCCGCTGCGGTGTCTTGGCGTATGCGGCCGCTGGCACCCAGGTCTTGTTCGTAGATCACATCGTCCAGGCTTTCGCGCTCTAATACGATGAAGCGGCCGGTGTTGAACAAGGCGGTGGTCAGCATGTCGGCCATGCCATCGCCAATTTGTGGATTCCACCAATTACCGGCGTCGTGGGTTTTGTTCTCGAAACGGCTCACCGCAATACGCGCCTGTGGACCGTTATAGGCCGCCGCTTGGGCTTCGGCAATGCTAGGGCCGCCGCCATCGCGCACGCGCACTTCGGTGGCGGCGCTAGCCACGGGTGTTATCGTGGCTCCAAAGAGCAGGGCTGCGGGCAATACAAAACGACGCAAGCTGACATTCAACATGGTGATTTCCTATTTAGTTTTTAGCCGACGGCAAGCGCGGTGGCGCTTAATGTTGAATACGTAGCCAAGCCATCAGATGCGACATATAGAGAGGACTAGCGGAAAGGATTGATGGGAAGGGCTGGGAAATATACTCAAAATGAAGACAAAAAAATGCCGGCAGTGACGCCGGCAAAACATAGCTTCCTACTAGCCTTCGGGAGCTAGACTTGGTGCTTGAACCAAGCCTTAGCAATTCTTAACAACGACATTCCGTAACAGAGGGAGTTAATGCGTGTGTCGTGGGTTTATAGTGGCATAGGCAGATGACAGTTTCAGCGCGTAGTGGCGCGCTTTGCTGGCACCAATTGCCAGCAACCCGAGTGAACGGTTATTGGTTTTCAAAAATCAAAGCGATGCGCCTTTAAGCCCAGCACATTAGCGGTGCGAATGGCATGTTTCCTTGGGGAAGCCTTATAACCTGAGGTTATAAAGGGGCAAATTGCCTAGAAAAACACCTTTTTAGAACCTTTTTGGTGCTTTTTATTCGGTTTTAGCCAGTGCTGAGCAGCATAGGGTTAGATTCAGCCAAGTAGCGGCTAAAAATAGCAGCCACCAAGCTAGAAAACGTCGACAAAAGGCAAAAAAAACGCCGGTAATAACCGGCGTTTTTCTTTAGCTTGGAGCCACTGCCGTAGCAGCTTATCGCTTCAGTTTTTTGCGTTGACGCTGAATGGCGGCCAACTGGGCAATAGCTTGAGCCAGTTGCGCTTGGGCTTCGGCCACTTCCATCGCGCCTTGGCGCTCTTCGATGGCACGTTCTGCGTCTTCTTTCGCTTTAGCGGCCGCTGCCTCGTCCAAATCATGGGCGCGGGCGGCGGTGTCAGCCAATACGGTAACCAAGTGCGGTTGAATTTCCAGAATGCCGCCGGATACGTAGAAGAATTCTTCTTCGCCGTCGGCTAACTGAACACGAACTTGACCTGGGCTTAGGCGAGTAAGTAAGGGCGCATGTCGTGGCGCAATACCCAGCTCACCCATTTCGCCACTGGCGAAAACCATCGCAACTTCACCAGAGAAGATGGAGGCTTCGGCACTGACGATGTCACAATGGATTGTAGCCATGATTTAGGCTGCCTTTTTCTGCATTTCTTCGGCTTGAGCCACGGCTTCTTCAATGGAACCAACCATGTAGAAGGCTTGCTCAGGCAGGTGATCGTATTCGCCGTCCACAATGCCTTTAAAGCTGCGGATGGTGTCGCTCAGAGAAACGTATTTACCCGGAGTACCGGTGAACTGCTCAGCAACGAAGAACGGCTGCGACAAGAAGCGTTGTACTTTACGTGCACGCGCAACTGTCAGGCGATCTTCTTCACTTAACTCGTCCATACCCAAGATGGCGATGATGTCTTTCAGCTCTTTATAACGTTGCAAAGTACTTTGTACTTTACGTGCGACGTCATAGTGCTCTTGACCAACCACTAAAGGATCTAACTGACGAGAGGTTGAATCCAGCGGATCTACCGCAGGGTAAATACCCAGCTCGGCGATTTGGCGAGACAGTACCAAGGTCGCGTCTAAGTGAGCGAAGGTGGTGGCGGGTGACGGATCGGTCAAATCGTCGGCCGGTACGTATACCGCCTGGAACGAGGTGATAGAACCGGTGTTGGTAGAGGTAATACGCTCCTGCAACACACCCATTTCTTCAGCCAGAGTGGGCTGATAGCCTACCGCAGAAGGCATACGACCCAACAGCGCCGATACCTCGGTACCCGCCAGGGTGTAACGGTAGATGTTATCGATGAACATCAATACGTCACGACCTTCGTCACGGAAGTGCTCCGCCATGGTCAGGCCGGTCAAAGCAACGCGCAGACGGTTACCCGGCGGCTCGTTCATCTGGCCGTATACCAGCGCTACTTTATCCAGTACGCCGCCTTCATCCATTTCGTGGTAGAAGTCGTTACCTTCACGAGTACGCTCACCAACACCGGCGAACACAGAGAAGCCTGAGTGTTCGTGCGCGATGTTACGGATCAGCTCCATCAGGGTTACGGTTTTACCTACACCAGCACCACCGAACAGGCCCACTTTACCGCCTTTGGCGATGGGCATGATCAAGTCGATTACTTTAATACCGGTTTCGAGGATTTCTACCGAGCTGGATTGATCAGCGTAAGCGGGCGGCTTACGGTGAATGGGCATGTGCTTCTCAGCACCAATTTCGCCCGCTTGGTCGATGGGGTTACCCATAACGTCCATGATGCGACCCAGGGTTTTTTCACCCACAGGTACGCTGATGGGCGCGTTGGTGTTGGTTACCACCAAACCACGGCGTAAGCCGTCGGTGGAACCCAAAGCAATGGTACGGACTACGCCGTCGCCCAGCTGCTGCTGTACTTCCAGCATGATGGGCTTGCCGTCCACGGTCAGAGCGTCGTAGACCTTAGGCACTGCATTGCGGTCGAACTCTACGTCAACCACGGCGCCAATGATTTGTACAATCGTACCTTTACTCATGAGAAGTAGCTCCTGATTGGGCTCCGGTTGGGCCGTCACAACGGACCCAATATTCACTGACTTTGCCGGCGTTATACCGCTGCGGCGCCGCCCACGATTTCTGAAATTTCTTGCGTAATTGCTGCCTGGCGCGCTTTATTAAAGGCCAGGTTGAGTTCATCGATCAGCTTGCCTGCGTTGTCGGTGGCGTTCTTCATCGCCAACATGCGGGCCGCGTGCTCAGATGCCAGGTTTTCCAGCACCGAGTGATAAACCAATGACTCGACATAGCGTGTTAACACTTCGTCCAACAACTCCACGGGATCGGGCTCATAGATGTAGTCCCAATGCTTTAACATGCTGTCGTTTTCTACCTCGGGTAAAGGCAGCAGCGGCATGATGGTGGGGTTGTAGGTTACGGTGTTAACAAAGTCGTTATAGACCACGTGCAGTTCGTCGATCTCGCCATTACGGTAGGCATCAAGCATGACCTTGATGACACCGATGAGATCTTCCAGCTGGGGTTTTTCGCCCAGGTGTTCCAGACTGCCAGTCAGATTCACTTTCAGGTTGCGGAAAAACTGAACCGATTTACGGCCCACAGTCACCACAGAGGCTTCAACGCCGTTTTGTTGGTGAGTGCGAATTTCACGCAAAACCTTACGGAACAGGTTGGAGTTCAAGCCACCACAGAGTCCACGATCGGTGGAAACGATGATGTAACCCACACTTTTAACGCTGTCACGTTTTTCGGTGAATGGATGTTTGTATTCAGGGTTTGCCTGGGATAAATGACCAATTACTTGGCGCATCATCCGGGCATAAGGACGTGACGCTGCCATGAGATCCTGGGATTTCCGGATCTTACTGGCAGAGACCTTTTCCAGGGCACTGGTCACTTTACGCGTATTGGTTACGCTACTGATCTTGCCCTTAATTTCGCGTCCACCGGCCATACTCGTTTCGCCCGTCGCTGTATGCTTTAAGAAAGCGTGGCGACAAACGCCACGCTGCTACTGATCGCTAACTAGTGGCTGTTACCAGCTGCCAGTTTTCTTGAACGTTTCCAAAGCTGACTTCATTTGGCCAGCTAAGTCATTGTTCCAGCCGCCTTTTTGGATTTCTGCCATGAAGTCTGCGTGGTCGCTGTTCATGTAAGCAATCAAAGCGCTTTCGAAATCACCAATCTTGTTCAGTTCCACATCGTCCAGGAAGCCTTCGTTGGCTGCGAACAGTGAAACCGCCATATTGGAAACACTCAGCGGGCTGTATTGAGCTTGTTTCATCAGCTCGGTAACACGTTGACCGCGTTCCAGCTGACGACGGGTGGTTTCGTCAAGATCAGAAGCAAACTGCGCAAACGCGGCCAGCTCACGGTACTGAGCCAGTGCCAAGCGCACACCGCCACCCAGTTTCTTGATGATCTTGGTTTGTGCAGAACCACCTACACGAGATACCGACAGACCCGCGTTAATCGCAGGGCGAATACCCGCGTTGAATAAGTCGGTTTCCAAGAAGATCTGACCGTCGGTAATAGAAATTACGTTGGTCGGTACGAATGCAGATACGTCACCGGCTTGGGTTTCAATGATGGGCAGCGCGGTTAAAGAACCGGTTTGACCTTTCACTTCACCCTTGGTGAATGCTTCTACGTAGTCGGCGTTAACGCGAGATGCGCGTTCCAGCAGACGAGAGTGCAAATAGAAAACGTCACCGGGGTAGGCTTCACGACCGGGCGGACGACGCAGCAGCAGAGAGATTTGACGGTAAGCCCAAGCGTGCTTGGTCAGATCATCATAAACAATCAGCGCATCTTCACCGCGATCGAGGAAGTACTCACCCATGGCACAGCCAGAGTAAGGTGCAATGTACTGCAGCGCAGCAGATTCAGAAGCAGAAGCCGCAACGATGATGGTGTGTTCCATCGCGCCGTGTTCTTCCAGCTTACGCACTACCGCAGCGATAGACGATTGCTTCTGGCCGATGGCCACGTAGATACATTTAACGCCAGTACCTTTTTGGTTGATGATGGCGTCAATGGCTACAGCCGTTTTACCGGTTTGGCGATCACCAATGATCAGCTCACGTTGGCCGCGACCAACGGGAACCATGGTGTCGATCGCTTTCAGACCGGTTTGCACCGGTTGATCAACCGATTTACGTTCAATTACGCCGGGCGCTACTTTTTCGATGGGCGAGAAGCCATCGTTTTCGATGGGGCCTGCACCGTCGATCGGGTTACCTAAGGAGTCGACAACGCGACCCATCAGGCCACGGCCTACGGGTACTTCCAGAATACGACCGGTACATTCAACGGTGGTGCCTTCACTGATGTGACTGTAGTCACCCATCACCACCACACCGACGGAGTCGCGTTCCAGGTTCAAAGCCAAACCATAGGTATCGCCGGGGAACTTGATCATTTCGCCCTGCATGGCATCGGTCAGGCCATGGATGCGGCAAATACCATCCGATACGCTGACCACCGTGCCTTGATTACGTTCTTCGGCTACGGCTTCGAAATTCTGGATGCGCTGTTTGATCAGCTCACTGATTTCCGATGGATTCAACTGTGTTTGCATGGGAATTCCCCTGGCGCCTGGTGCTATTCACCAAGCGGTTTGCTTAACCTTTGTGTAGAGCGCCGTTGAGACGTTCTAGCTTATTGCGTAATGAACCGTCGATGATGACATCGCCCGCTTCGATAACGGCGCCGCCGATGAGCTCTTGATCCAATTCGTATTGAGCTTCCACTTCACGACCGAAACGGGTAGTGAGTTTGGACTCAATGCTTTGGCGTTGCTCATCTGATAATGCGACGGCGGAGCGAACGGTTACCGGTAGTCGTGCTTCTGCCGCTGCGCGTAAGGCTTCAAAACCTTCGGCAACGTCAGGCAGGGCCGGTAAACGGCGATTTTCAGCCATCAGCCGAATGAGATTGCTTGCGGTCGCAGTAAACTGCTCTTTACCGGCGGCAATCACCAGTTCAGCCATTTGTGCACGCTCTACGCGTGGATTAGCCAGTACGGCGGCCATGTCTGTGTGACTAACAATGGCGCTGGCTAAAGCCAGCTGGTCAGACCACAGTGCGAGTTGACCTTCGCTTTGAGCTACTTCAAAAGCAGCTCGGGCGTATGGGCGGGAGATGACGGCTAAGTCACTCATCTCACAGCTCCGCCACTAGCTCGTCGATCAGAGCAGCATGGGCAGTGCTATCTAGCTCTTTATCGAGCAGACGACCTGCGCCATCTAAAACCAGACCAGACAACTGAGTACGCAATGCTTCGCGAGCGCGCTCGGCTTCCAGTTTAATTTCAGTGCTTGCAGCAGCCACTTGACGTTGGCGCTCAGCTACGGCTTCTGATTTGGCTTCATCCAGAATGCCTGAGGCACGTGATTCAGCTTGCTCGCGAATGCTATTGGCTTCGCTACGCGCTTCTTTCACAATGCTTAAAGCTTCTTCTTTAGCCTGCTCCAGCTGACGCTGGCTATCTTCTGCCGCCGCCAAACCATCGGCAATTTTCTTGCGGCGGTCTTCCATCGCCTCCATCAACGGGGGCCAAACGAATTTCATCGTGACCAGGATGAAGATGAGGAAGGTCAGCGCCTGACCAACCAGAGTGCCTAATGATAATTCCACCGCGAACCTCCGTTTCGGTTTGAGGTTGGCATTTTCTTAGGACCGGTCAAAAGCTGCCCGGTCGCTAATGCTTACATTCACTTCTTACAAAAGTAGAAGTGAAATAACGCCATTGCCAGCCAGTATTAGCCAGTAATCGCGCTCAGCAGCGGATTGCCGAACATCAGCAACGCAGCAAAAGCAACACCGATAATGGACAGAGCGTCAAGCAGGCCGGCGATAATGAACATACGCACCTGCAGCATGCCTGCCATTTCAGGCTGACGGGCTGCGCCTTCCAGGAATTTGCCGCCGAGCAAACCGAAACCGATACCGGTGCCCAGGGCTGCAAAGGCGAAAATCAAACCGACAGCGATGGCGGTGTTGGCTTGTACTTGAGCAATGAGAGCTTCCACTTCGGACTCCTTAAACTTGCTATCGCAAAGGGATAGGACTAAATGCAGGTCGGTTAAGACCAAAAATTAATGTTCTTCGTATGCCAGACTGATGTAGACGATGGTCAGCGTCATGAAGATGAACGCTTGCAACGGAATCACCAGGATATGGAACAGTGCCCAGGCACCGCCCGGTAACCACTGAACCCACCAGGGCAGCATGGCAATCAAGATAAAGATCAGCTCGGCAGCGTACAGGTTACCGAATAACCGCAGCGCCAGAGAGATGGGTTTTGCTAGCAATTCAACCGCGTTTAAGATCAGGTTGAACGGAATCAAAACCGGGTTTGAACCGAATGGATGGGTCAGTAACTCTTTACCAAAGCCACCAACGCCTTTGCCTTTAATAGAATAGATGATGATCAGCATCAACACCGTTAGCGACATCGCAAACGTGGCGTTGGGATCAGCAGAAGGCACGATACGCAGGTAATGCAGGTGCAGCACTTTATCGGCGAATAATGGGAAGTAATCCACCGGAATCAGATCGAGCAGATTCCAGAACAGCACCCAAACAAAAATCGTTAATGCCAGCGGACCCACGAATTCACGCGGACCGTGGAAACTTTCTTTCACCGAGTTATCGGCAAACTCCACGAGGGACTCGACGAAGTTTTGCAGCTTACCCGGCACACCCTTTTGTACGCGACGCGCACCCAGGATGAATAAACCCATCATCGCCAGGCCACACAGCCAGGAGAAAAAGAGCGTATCAACATTAAACGTCCACAGGCCTTCACCCACTTGAAGATGGGTCAAATGGTGTGTCACGTAGGCGGATGCTGAGTTTTCACTAGCCATGCTGTCGACTAACCTTTTTCCTGATGGTGGTTGCTAACACTGCTACGCATGCCGGCAACCCAATAGGCCACGAAGGTGACAATGTAACCCGTCATCACGCCGCCGAAATACTCGGCCGCAAAACGGGCAACCAAAACAAATAAAATGACCGCCAGCACCAGCTTGGTGGCCGCCGCTTTATACATAGCGCCGACAATCTGCTGTGCTGTGGCCCCAGTTGGCAAGGCGAAGCTGCGTAATGCAAAAACTGCGGTCAGCAATAAGCCGATACCACCGCCAATGAACACCCCAATAGCCGCACGCAGGCCAAAAAACAGCGCCGCTAGCGCAACAGTAATCACTGTTACTAACGCTTGCGTTCGCAGTAGTTCCTTAACCAGATTACGAGGGGAGATTCGATGCAAGAGCGTCTCAGCCTAAATTGTGACAAACCCGAACAGGGCGACGGACCCATAAATGGGCAGCTGAACCATCAACTCGCCAACTAATCAACGGAATTATAACTTGTGATCTGATCCCGAATCAAACCTTTCTCGAATCAATAATTAATTTGGGGACAGATTTAGCGTTAAATTCGACCTCGATGCCTCGTGTACATCGAAATCGGCGCTTATTCTAACGCACTTAATAAGAATTGTTATCATTTAAACCAAATTAATCACCACAAATCGGGGTTTTACTGGCGCAAAATTGCGATTTCTTGCGTTTCTTTCATTGCGCCCCTGCATTCCAGCGGGTAGCTTGAAGCCATAACGGGCATTGCTCGCTTAAGAATTCGCCACAATTAAGGGCTGGATCGATTCAAGCACCGAGTACAGAGCGGGAGTTCATCGTGCGTCATCTTCTCATGGCTATTTTCGATACTAAGTTGCTCAAACCCAGCGATTCTGCGCCTTGGCAATACTTACTTGATACTTATCAAACGTTCACTCAAGCCTTATTCACAAGCTTATCCACAGCTTTTTCCACACGGCAGCTACAAGTACAGACACAAGCGCCGAGTTCTGATACCAGCGACGCCCCCGCAGAAGCACCAGCCAGCAACGAACCTATTTTTGATGTCAACGAGCAACTAGGCCAAGTCCACGATCTACTACCCGACTGGCTATTGCCTTATTGGCATGCACTCGATCGCTATCCAGTGATTGAAGCGGCCATTATTGTGATCGTTGGTTACCTCATTTCGCGGCTTATCACGAGTGTGGCAGGTAAGATCGTGCGCCAAATCACCAGCCGCACCAAATCCACTTTAGACGACCAACTAGTCGATCTCCTCACACGGCCGCTGTTTATCACCATCTTTTTCTACGCATTAGGCTTAGCGCTACGCGCCATCAGCATGTCGCCTTGGATTACCGATACCTTGCTGAAGGTTCTGGCCAGCATGGTGGTGATTGTGTGGATCAATGCCTTAATGCCCGCAGCGAAGATGATCTTACAGGCATTAGGCAAGCTAAAAGAACGCTTTAATGTGATTGAAGAGCGCACCATTCCGCTGTTCAGCATTATTTCCAGCATTGTTTTATTAGGCTTGGGCACCTACGCCTTACTGATGGTGTGGGGCATTAATCCGGCGGCCTGGCTGGCCTCGGCTGGTGTGATCGGTATCGCGGTGGGTTTTGCTGCCAAAGACACCTTGGCCAATTTGTTCTCGGGTGTGTTTATCGTGGCCGACACGCCCTACAAGTTGGGCGACTATATTAATCTCGATACCGGCGAACGCGGCATGGTGACCCATGTGGGCTTACGCAGTACCCGCCTGCTTACCCGCGACGATGTGGAAATCACCATTCCCAACGCGATTATTGCTAACGCTAAAATTATTAACGAAAGCGGCGGACCTTCTACACGGCATCGAATTCGCATCAAAGTGGGTGTGGCCTATGGTTCCGATGTAGAACAGGTGGAAACCGTATTGAATCAGGTGGCCAATCGTCATCCAAAAGTTTGCAGCACGCCGGCATCGCGGGTGCGGATGCGTGCCTTTGGGGACTCCAGTTTAGATTTCGAATTGTTATGTTGGATCGACCAACCGGCCGATCGCGGTTTAGTCAGCCACGAGCTGTATATGAGCATTTATAAGCAGTTCCAACAAAGCGCCATCGAAATCCCATATCCCAAGCGAGATCTCTATATTAAAGAGTTTCCCGATCAGGCCACTCCGCACGCAAGCATGACCACGGCACAGCCCAGCAACAACAAGTAGAGTCATCGCTTAGCCGATTCATCAGCATATTAAGGACAACCATGCTCACAGTGCATCATTTAAATCACTCGCGCTCCCAACGGGTTTTATGGCTGTTGGAAGAGTTGGCGGTGGATTACGAAATCGCCCACTACGAGCGCGATAAAAAAACCATGCTGGCACCGCCCGAGTTATTAGCCGTGCATCCCTTAGGGAAGTCACCCGTGATTACCGATGGCGAACACACCGTGGCCGAATCGGGTGCCATTATTGAGTACGTATTAGATCAATACGATGCACAACATCACTTGCGTCCGGCCCACGGCAGCGATGCCTTGTTACAGTATCGTTATTGGCTGCATTATGCCGAAGGTTCAGCGATCACACCGTTGCTATTACAACTGGTGTTCGAGCGCATTAGTAAACCGCCCATGCCGTTGGTGATGCGTCCTAGCGCGGCAATAATTGCCATGGGTGTGAAAATGAGTTACATCAAACCTCAAATAAAGAAACATCTGGCATTCCAAGAACAAACCCTCAACGAACAAACCTGGTTTGCCGGAGCAGAATTTAGCGCTGCCGATATTCAAATGAGCTTCGTCATTGAAGCGGCACACGCACGCGGTTTAATTCAGCAAGATTATCCTCAATTAAACGACTTCTTAAATCGCATACAAGCCCGCCCGGCATACCAGCAGGCCTTAAGCCGTGGCGGACCTTATCAACTGGGGCAGTTTTAAGTTTAAATCACACGTCTTAAATCATAGGCGTAAAAAGAATTCGCATCACGGGGATAACAATAAATAGCGGAGGGTTTGGGCCGTTGGCTCAAAATTGACGCCACTCACCACGGGTAATTAGACCTCAGGCAAAATTCACTTGTGGGAATGGTGCTCATACGTATTCCTTAACGCTGAATGCACTATAGTGACTCCATAAAAATGGAGCATTCAACGACGTATCGCTCAAGATACATTGCGAGTAGGGCATGGAAGTGGATTCACCTTGTTTACGCACCGTAGTGGTGGACGACGAACAGTTGGCGCGAGATTTACTCAAAACCTGGGTTCATCGTCATCCATCATTAAATCTGGTTCAAGAATTTAATACGGCCAGCGATGCACTGAAATGGTTGCAGGATAATCCAGTGGATTTACTCTTACTGGATATTCAAATGCCGGGCATTACCGGTGTTGAATTGGCCGAATATATCGTCAAGCTACCGACGCCGCCGTACGTTATTTTTTGTACGGCCTACCAGCAGCACGCCATTAAAGCGTTCGAATTAAGTGCGGTGGACTACTTGGTGAAACCCATCGAAAAAAGCCGTTTTATTGCGGCTGTCGATAAAGCCGTGCATCACGCCCGCCAGCAACAGGTGTTCGAGCTTGCCCAGCGTTTAGTGTCGGCCGCTCGCAACCCGCCCGAAAACGGCGATAGCAGCGTCACCGCTTTGCCTTTGGATCACGGCAAAGCAATTACGGTGAAACGCGGCGATGAAATTATTCAACTGCACGCCGAAGACATCATATGGGTGGAAGCCGCCAGTCAATATGTTTATGTGCATGCCAATCAAGGCCGCTTTATGTTGAGCGAAACACTCAGCAGTTTTTCGGAGAATCTGCCCGACGACGGCTTTATTCGGGTGCATCGCTCGGCCTTGATTAATACGCAATCGATCCGTAAGGTCATCCAAAAACCCAATAAGCTTTATGCGGTGGTGTTAGAAGGGGAACACACCATTCCTTTAGCGCGCAGCCGTAAAGATTTATTGCCCATGTTATTAGGCTTTGCCAAACAAGCCAGCCATGCGCCCAGAGCCTAGGTTGGCGCCGTTGGCAGCCTACAACTGACGAATCATTGTTATGGCTTCGACGTCAAGAACGGCATCTTCAGTCAAGCGATCTCCGGGTCTGAACCACCGCGCCATGGCGCAGGCGGCTCGATCCAGTGGTTTTTTTAACAAGAGCGCCCGCTTTTGGGTCTTAGCCGCCTTCGGCTGGACAATGATCGCGGTGATCGCCGCCAGCTCAGCCTTTGTGGCCTTAAAAGGGCAAAGCTATACCTTATGGTCGCAGCTGTTTAGTCAGCTGTTGATCTACTACTATTTATGGGCTTTATTGGCTCCGGCCAGCTATTTTTTGCTGGTTCGCCTTCCTTTCAAAATGAGCACCGCCCCCTGGGTGGTGTTGCTGCATTTGGCTTTTTTGAGCGTCAGCAGCGTGCTGT
The DNA here is from genome assembly GCA_022360675.1 of Lysobacterales bacterium. Taxonomy (GTDB): domain Bacteria; phylum Pseudomonadota; class Gammaproteobacteria; order Xanthomonadales; family Wenzhouxiangellaceae; genus JAKSCJ01. The sequence continues at coordinate 20,837 of JAKSCJ010000081.1, read as the reverse complement.
TACCCATTGCCGTCAACCCCAGCGACTGGCGCGATTGGGTCATTGGCGAGCGCGCGGTGTCGTTTCATACCATGAACACGATTTCGTACAGCTTCGTGCTGGCAGCCGGTTTAGTGGTGAAGTACTACCGCATTGCCCGCCATCAAGAGCGCGAAACCCGCGAGCTGAGCTTGCATAACTTACGCCTCGAAAACCAACTCAATTTGGCTCGTATCGATAGCTTAAAAATGCAGATTAATCCGCATTTTTTATTCAATACGCTCAATAGCATTGGTGCCCTGGTTGAAACCCAACGCAACGACGAAGCCTACGAAACGCTAGAAACCCTGGGCGCTTTGCTGCGCCATGCCTTGCTCATCAGTAACGAACAACGGGTGCCACTGAAAAACGAATTAGCCTTTGTGGAGCTGTATCTTTCTATCGAGCGCCTGCGTTACGGCAATCGTTTGCGTTATCTCAGTTTTATTGATGAAGGCACCGAAGATCTGGCGATTCCCGCGCTGATCTTGCAGCCTTTGGTGGAAAACAGCATTAAGCACGCCGTGGGTGCCACCAGCCGTCCGGTGGAAATCACCCTCAGGGCACAACGCCGCGAGGGGAATCTATTTATTGATGTGGAAGACGATGGCCCCGACTTGAGCAGCGGTACCGAAACCGAGCACAACGAAGCACGCCCAGGCACCGGTATTGGTTTAAACAATGTGGCCGAGCGCCTCAAGCTGCTGTACAAAGGTCAATCGGAGTTGAAGGTAGAACGCTTAAAGCCCCACGGTTTTGCCGTGCGCTTAAAACTACCTGAAGAAGCCTTTACGGCTAAGCAGCATAACGAATCGGTAAACGCCAACAGCGAAGCCAATGCCACACAAGACTTACTCCAATAGCGTAACGCCCAATGGTTAACACACCTAGCAACCACGCCCCGCCAGCAGCAGGGAGTGATCTTGCGCCTGCATAAAGCTGCACAATTCAGCGGCTAGGCCAGCCCTGGTTTGGACGCGAGCGTCGTGCTTGAACACCACACTCCAGACAACCCACTTTCAAGATAAGCCAAAGAAAAGGTAAGCAAAGCAACTACCGCAGTTTGTCCAGCACGCCTTCTAAATGATCCAGATCGTGGTAGTGAATTACCAATTTACCCTTGCCATTTTTCTGATGCTGAACCGCCACCTTAGCGCCCAGCGTATCGCGTAATTCGTTTTCCAGACGCTGAATATCCGGATCACGGCCCGCACTCTTTGCGCTGTTATCTTTGGGCGGTTGTAGCAGCTGGCGCACCAGCTTCTCGGTTTCTCGCACCGATAACTGCTCGAGGGCAACGCGGCGTGCAGTGGCCACCAGTAAATCTTTCGGCAGCGCCAACAAAGCACGGGCATGGCCCATATCCAGCTGGCGGCGATCTACCAAATCGCGTACTTCAGAGGGTAATTCCAACAAGCGCAGTAAATTACTGACGGCAGCACGCGAGCGCCCTACCGCATCGGCAGCTTGTTGGTGGGTCATGGCAAACTCATCGATTAAACGATGCAAAGCGGTGGCTTCTTCCAAAGGATTGAGATCTTCACGTTGAATATTCTCAATCAAAGCCATAGCCATGGTGACCTCATCGGACACCTGGCGTACCACTGCCGGAATATCGTGCAAACCTGCTTTTTGCGCGGCGCGCCAGCGGCGTTCGCCGGCAATAATCTCGTATTGGCCGGCATCGAGCTTGCGCACCACAATGGGCTGCACCACGCCTTGGGCGCGGATGGACGAAGCAAGTTCTTCCAAGCGCTCGGGATCCATCACCGAACGGGGTTGATAACGCCCCGGTTGAATTAAATCCAACGGCAGTTCACGCAAACTGGCGGCGTCGGTGGCTTCAGTTTCTTCCGTACTACGGCTCAACATGGCACCCAGGCCGCGTCCCAGTGGCGCTTTTTTACGCGTGGCCATGTTCACCTCCTGCCTTCATGAGTTGTGCGCGTTGCTCTTGGCGACGCATGAATTCACCCGCCAAACCGGTATACGCGGCGGCCCCGCGAGATTCCGGATCGTAGTCCACCACCGGCATGCCGTAACTGGGGGCTTCGGCCACTCTAACATTGCGTGGTACCACTGTGCGAAATACCTTATCGCCAAAATGCTCGGTGAGCTGGCGCGATACCTCGGTGGATAAATTATTGCGGATATCGAACATGGTGCGCACCAAGCCTTCGATTTCCAAATGCGGATTCACCGTGGCACGAATTTGCTCCACGGTATCCAATAAAGAGGTTAAACCTTCTAGTGCAAAGTACTCGCACTGAATAGGAATAAGCACGCCATCGGCGGCGGTGAGGGCATTCACCGTTAACAAACTGAGCGATGGCGGGCAGTCCACCAACACAAATTCAAACTGATCGGCCACGGTGGCCAAGGCTTTACGCAAAATACCTTCGCGCCCAATGCGCTGCATGAGCTGCACATCAGCGGCGGCTAAATCCACATTGGAAGGAACAACATGCAAATGCTCTTGATCCAAAGCCACAACCGCTTCGCTGAGTTCGCATTCGCTCAGCATCACTTCACAAGCGGTGGCTTTAATCTTATTTAAATTAACCCCGATACCAACCGTACTATTACCCTGGGGATCTAAATCGATGAGCAATACAGAGTGGCCTAAACGCGCCAGCCCGGCACCCAGGTTAATCGCGGTGGTCGTCTTACCGACGCCCCCTTTCTGATTGGCGATTGCGATGGTTCGCATGAAAAATTCCGTCGTCTAGTCGCAATAAAAAAAAGCGGATCAAACTAAACCGTTTCAATCATTGCTAAATGACGTTCCCCCGTTAAAAAGGGAACGGTAATCGATTGACACTGCCGTAACTCAAAACCCGGCGGCAATTGGCTTAACTCATCCATGCCTTGGCGCGCCATCATTAAGTACAATGTGCAACCAGGGACGAGTAAATGCTGAACCCAATTTAAAGCCTGGGAGGGAGACGTTACCGCACGTAAAATGATGGCGTTTAGCCCATTGCTCGCATCGTTGGCAACAACGGGGGCAGCAGCAGGCGGAGTCCACGCTTCCATACGGCTCACCATGGGTGTGACGTTGGCAAGACCCAAATCGCGCACCACATGGCGTAAAAACCGTATCCGCTTGCCTGCGCTATCGACCAGCCACCAATGACGGCTGGTATCTGCTAACGCCAGCGGCATTCCCGGCAGCCCGGCACCCGTGCCCATATCCACTGCGGTGATGCCTTTTAAATGGGGCAGCACCGCCAAGCTATCCAGTAGATGTCTGGCAACTAAGGTGGGGTAGGGTGCATTGGCAATCAGATTGTATGCTTTGTTCCAGCGCAGCAACAGATCTAAATAGTGTAGTAGCTGTCTGATTTGTTCATCGTTAATGCTTAGGTCCAACGCTTCTGCGCCGGCCTTTAAGAGTCGTTGACCTTCAGTTTCGGGCATGATTTAAGAGTCCACAAGGTGGCACATGAAACGAATCCGTACCTTATTCATTATAGTTTTGATTGCCCTGGCTGTAACGCCCGGCGTGTTGGGTTGGGTGTTGCGCATGCAGCTTTCCGAACAACTGACCAAGCTTGGCGTCGCCCCCGAGCGTATTGTGGTGGTGGCGGGCTGGTTGGAAAGTCGTGTGGTGTTTCCCGTGCCTAACGGGGTCGATCTTGAAGCCGATATCGTATTTCGACATGGCCCCTATTTACGGCCCGACTGGGGTTGGACCGCCGCTCGCGGCCAGTTGTTATACCAGCAACAGAGCCTAATGGATATCGATAGCAAGCTGGGCTTTGGCCTTACCTTAAGCGGTGTTGTTAAAGCGGCCGAAGGTTTAAAAAGCTATCGCCCCGAATGGCAGTGGCAGCAGCTGCAGAGCCATTTCCACATTCCGTTACTAAGCCAGACTTGGTCGGGCCAAGTACAGGGCCAGGGTCTTCAGTTTCAAGATGCAACACTGAGCTTCACCAGCCAAAAACTAACGCTGGACTGGCAATGGCAGGCGCAACAATATCCCAGTCTCAGTACATGGCTGCAACTCAGCGGTAATCAATTCAGCTTATCTCAGCAAGGGGTGCCATTAAGCGTGGGCCAAATTGAGGCCAATATGGATTGGTTAGAACAAGGCAGCACCGGCAGCCTGCGCCACGCCTGGCAACTGACCGAACTGCAAGCCGCCGAGCGTGATTTAGATCGCCTGGCGCTGCGCTTTAGCGCCGCACCGTTAGACCGCCAAACCGTCATGCGCTTACCTGCACTGTTACCCGCCATGCTGGCCGGCGATCCAAACGCTCGCTTGCATCTCATGCCATTACTGGCATTACGCCCGCAATTATTGATCGACACACTCACCGTGAGTCACGACGATCAAGCCATTCAACTACAAGGCACCATCACACCACGGCCCGGCGGTGCGCAAGTGAAAACCCAAGGCGGCGGCCCGCGCCATTTATTCCTGACACTCATTCAGCTCAGCCAATTCTATCAAGACGAAGATCCGTTCTTCACACGAGCAGAACAAGCCACAGCTACGCTTGAAACCGTGCGTCGACAAGGCTGGTTACAGCGCCGTGGCAACGAGCTACGCGCCGATATCATCATTAATTACTAGCCTTAATGAACGACTAAACCTTATGCGTGACTCGCTGTAAGCGCTTAAACCATTATTATTTCAAGGTAAGGAGCCCCTATGAAAGCCATTTGGAACGGCCAGTTAATCGCCGAAAGCAACGACACGGTCGTGGTGGAAGGTAATCATTATTTCCCGCGTGAATCTTTAAATAAGCAATATTTTCAAGATAGCAGCGCCACCAGTTTTTGCCCGTGGAAGGGCCAAGCCAACTATCTCGATGTGGTGGTTAATGGCCAACAAAACCCAGGTGCAGCCTGGACTTATCTCGACCCTAAACCCGCTGCGGCCGAAATCAAAAACCGTGTCGCCTTTTGGAAAGGTGTGGAAGTGGGCGAGTAATCACCCATTCAAACCTTGACCTTTAATGTAATTTCCAGTAATTTCTGAATCAACAGAAATTACTGGAAACAAGGTATGAAACTGACGCCCGTGATGGAAAAATACATTCTGCACTGGGGTGAAATGGGAACCCGCTGGGGCGTTAACCGCACCGTGGCGCAAATTCATGCCTTGTTATTTTTATCGGAACAAGCACTCAACGCCGAAGAAATTACCGAAACCTTGGGCGTTGCCCGCTCCAACGTCAGCACCAGCATTAAAGAACTGCAATCGTGGAAGCTGGTCAAGGTGGTGCATTTATTAGGGGATCGGCGCGATCACTTCGAGACCTTAAAAGACCCCTGGGAGCTGTTTCAAACCATTTTAGAAGGTCGCAAGCAGCGCGAACTGGACCCCACCATGACGGTGTTACGCCAATGTGTATTGGAAAGCGCTGAAGACAAAAACACGCCCGACAGCGTCAAAGCACGCATGGAAACCTTAATGGAATTCATGGAAACCTTAGATCGCTGGCACCAGCAGGTGAGTGTGTTACCCAAATCCACACTACTTAAGCTCATCCAACTGGGCTCGAAAGTGCAGAGTATTTTGGGAAAAAAGTAAACGCACAGCGAAAGCCATGGCTTTAAACATGGCTTTTTTTACCATCAATTATTTCTGTATTTACAGAAATTACCGCAACGTTTAAAAGGAACGAATATGGCCAGCGTCAACTTACTGCTCATTCTCATCATCACCAGCATCGGCGTTAGTTTTATTTTGATTCGTCTGCTACTGCCCTTGCTGAATGAAATCCTGATCGAAACCTGTGGCACGGCCACCCGCTCTATGTTCTGGATTCGCTTTACCCAGCTTATGTTGGTGATTTCGCCGCTGTTACTGGTGATTTACTTCACCCCCACCGATAGCGTCCACATTAGTAATCACGCCCGCGAGTTGAAAGACGGTTTATTTCGCATATTGCTCGGTGACTTCATCGCCTTGGCCGCCATTGGCCGGGTGATCGCGAAATCGATCAACACGCCCAAGCCAGAACCCGTATTACCAGCCTCAATGCTTGCGGCGGCTACAGAAGCACTTCATCAGCGTGAAACGCACAGCGCACAATAAGCCCGCTCAATAAGGCGGGAGCGATCTTTTTTTAACTGGTAATTTCTGTTGTTACAGAAACATTTGAAGTTACTGCCCATAACAACAGTCTGATCAGGAGCCGTTCCATGCGCATTTTGCTCACCGGAGCTCGAGGTTTTGTTGGCCGCCACCTCATGGCCAAGTTACACGAGCGTGGACATCAAGTGCTTGCCTGTATCCACCATTTTCCTCTACACCCAGCCAGTCCAGAACACAGCGCTATCCGTTGGCAGCAAGTGGATTTCAGCGAATACCACACCGCTGAGCACTGGCTGCCCTTGCTGCACAACATTGATGTGGTTATTAACACCGTGGGCATTATCCACGAGCACCCAGGGCACAGTTATCAGCAAGTGCATGAACGCGCGCCGCAAGCCTTGTTCGATGCCTGTGAGCAAGCAAACGTCAAGCGGGTAGTTCAACTCTCGGCATTGGGGGCGAAAGTCGATGCAGAAACCGAGTTTTTACGCAGTAAAGCAAGGGCCGACACCGATTTAAGCCAGCGCTTGCTGGATTGGGCCATCTTTAAACCATCGCTGATCATAGGACCGGGGGGAGAAAGTTTTGAACGCCTACAGCGTGTAGCCGCTTGGCCTGTGTGGCCGTTGATTGATGGTGGTGTACAGCAATTGCAAGCCATCGATATCGACGATGTGGTGAAAGCGATGATTCAGAGCGTGGAATCCAAATGGCCGGTACGCAACACCTTTGAACTGGTGGGCCCTAAGGCACTTAGTCTGCTCGAAATTCTGCAATGCTTTCGCCAAGCCCAAGATCAAAATGCTTCGGCAGCTTATGTTATCAAGCTGCCTTTTCGCGCTGTCCATCGTTTGTGGTGCTGGGTCGATGCACTATTGGGCAGTTGGGGAAAGCGTTTAAGGGGAAAGCCCTTTAAGAGCAAGGGTTTGATCAGCGCCGATATGTTGTTGATGCTACAAAAAGGAAACGTGGCTAATGCTCAAACCATGGTGCAGCATTTCGGCTGGATGCCCAAAAGCGTAGCCGCAAGCTTAAACACGAAAGCCTATCGCGAAGCACGGCATCAGCAACGTTGGCAGCAACATTTTGCCTTCTTACGGTATAGCTTGGCGATGCTATGGCTGTGGACGGCCTGGGTTTCGGTGCTGGGTTTTCCCTTATCCGAAAGCGCACGCTGGCTGGCGAGTCTAGCTATACCCAGCGCCTTGCAGATACCGCTCACCATCGCAGCTGCCGCCTTAGATGCGGTGATCGGTACCGCGTTATTGTTGAATTGCCGCCCCCACTGCACGCTGAAGTTCTCACTTATGCTGATGTTGCTCTACAGCGTGCTCATCACTTTGTTTCTGCCCGAGCTATGGCTGCACCCTTTCGGGCCCATCAGTAAAAACATTCCCTTATTTGCCGCCAGCTTTTTGTTATTGCATTGGCTACAAGCCACTGAGGATTCAAAAGCCTTAACCGCGGAGGCCCGCGCATGTATTTAATGCTAAAACTTATTCATATTCTCAGCGCCACCATATTATTTGGCACCGGCTTAGGTACGGCTTTTTTCAAATGGCGTGCCGATCAAAGCGGCGATGTGGCCAGTATCGCGCATACCAATCGCGTGGTGGTCTTGGCCGACTGGGTTTTCACCACACCCGCCATCGTAATTCAGCCCTTAAGTGGCATGTTCTTAATGCAAAAGCTCGGCATGACCGATTTTCCACCGTGGTTAATCATCGCTTTGTGTTTATATGGTTTGGCGGGTTTGTGTTGGCTGCCGGTGGTGGCCTTACAACTACGTATGCGCCGGGTTTCGGCTCAGGCTTGGGCAACAGCCAAGCCACTGCCCGCGCAATACTGGCGCGATGCGCGTTACTGGTTTTATTTAGGGATTCCCGCTTTTACGGCGATGATCGCCATTTACGGGCTGATGATGTTTAAGCCCACTTGGGTATAAATGGGTGGCCCTGAGCATAAAAAAAATAGCTCTAGAAACAAAAAAGGCAGCGGATTACGCTGCCTTTTTTATGCGCTTTACTGCTGGCAAGTTTAGCTTTCGCTACTTTCCAGCGGCTCAGGAATTGCATCGCTACCGGCCAGTTTCGAGGCCAGGCGCTCGCTGGCATCGGCGAGTTCACGCAGCTGCCCTAATGGGTTGAAGTGACGTGAGTGGCCACGCCAAATTTCGCGCCCGCTGTCCACATTAAACATGCGCGACTCCAACACGCCATCTTGCAGATTACGCCACGAAGAGCGTTCGTCCTGGGCCAGTTGCAGGTATTCATCCAAGCTCATTTCACGGCCGTCTTCGCTGTCGGTGGGAACCACACGGTTAATGACCACCGCTTGAGCGTGGGCTTTCACTAAGGCATCTTTCAGCGTTGGTGCATTAATGCCTTCGCGTAAATCGGGCAAACCTGTGCCTACTAAGCAAACGGTTTGGGATTCAGTCCGAATGGTGTTGGCAAAAATTTTCTCGAACGCGCTCATTTGAATGGGATCGCTGCTCACGCCCAACACCAACATACGCGTTGCCGGTGGCGGCTTTAACAAGGGTTCGCGGCGGTCGGAACCACAAGCGCTCAGCAGCAAGCTAATTACGGCAATGGCCAATAAAATGGCACGATTATTCATCACGTTTCCTCGCAATACCGATAGTTCGAGCGAGCCCATGCTCGAAAACTACCCATGCAATAACGGGGGTGCATCCATTTCCCGCCCGGACTGTTGCAGATTAACCCTGTCGATTCTGCTCGCTTAAACACACTCAATACGAACAGACAAAGCAGGGCTATATTATTTCAGCGGCAAAGGATAACAAAGCCTATGTTAAGAAGTTTCTAAGCCGTAGCCGAAGCGGCATCCAGATGCTTACGTTTAAGCCTTGGAATTACGCTTCGGCAGTATCGGAATCGCCGCTTGCTGCTGGCGCTGCGATATCTCGTTCCAGATGTAATTCTTCGACCCGATGGCAGGCGGCATGACCTTCGCGCACAGGGCGCAGGCTGGGGCGTTCGATCTTGCAACGCTCAATGGCAAACGGGCAACGGGGGTGAAATAAACAGCCTGAAGGCGGCATAAACGGCGAGGGAATAGCGCCACGGTGGCCACGCTCGCGATCGCGACGCTCGCGCTCGGGGTCGGGAATGGGCACCGATTGAATCAGGGCACGAGTGTAGGGGTGGCGTGGCGCTTGATACAAACTGGCGCGATCGCCAATTTCCATAATCTGCCCCAGATACAGCACCATGATGCGATTACTCACATAGCGCAGCAGGCTTAAATCGTGGGCGATAAAAATCATCGATAATTGCAGTTTTTTCTGCAGATCTTTTAATAGATGCAGAATCTGCGCCTGAATCGATACATCCAGTGCACTTACGGGTTCGTCGCACACCAGCAAACGTGGATTCAGCACCAAAGCACGCGCAATACCCAAACGCTGGCACTGACCGCCAGAAAACTCATGGGGATAACGGTTCACGTGCTCAGGCGATAGGCCCACCATCTTCATCATGCCAATCACGCGCTCGTGAATCTGTAAACGCGCCATCCGCGGGTAATGCGTACGCAGCGGCTCGGCGATAATTTCGCCCGCACTTAAACGCGGATTCAAAGACCCCAGCGGATCTTGGAAGATCATCTGCATTTCTTTGCGCTTGGCCCGCAATACCTCACGATCCATAGCTAAGAGATCATCACCACGCCACACCACATGACCCGAACGGGCAGGCTGTAAGGCCAAAACCGTACGCGCCAGGGTCGATTTACCACTACCCGATTCACCGGCAATACCCAGGGTTTCGCCCCGATACAACTCGAAGTTCACGTCTTGTAAGGCGTGCACCGTGAGGTGTTGGCGTTTAAAAATACCACCAATATGTACTTGGTAATCGACACTTAAGCCATCGACAGTTAGCACCGGTGCGCTCATTCAATGGCTCCTTCAAGATGACAACGGCGTAAGCCGCCGTGGTTGGCACGGGTAAGCGAGGGCAGGCTGCTACAGCGCTCGATGGCCACTTGGCAGCGTTCCTGGAACGGGCAGCCGGTGGGTAATTCCAACAAATTGGGCGGATTACCCGGAATACCGTGCAGTTCCTCGTCGTCTAAGCGATCCAAACGCGGTACCGAACGCAACAAACCAGCGGTGTAGGGGTGTTCGGCCTGATGATAAATGGCACGGACATCGCCGTATTCCATCACACGCCCACCGTACATCACTAAAACTCGCTCGCATAAACCGGCCACCACGCCTAAGTCGTGGGTGATCAACATAATGGCGGTTTCGTAACGGCGTTGGTAATCGCGCAGCAATTCCGAGATTTCGGCCTGCACCGTAACGTCTAAAGCGGTGGTGGGTTCGTCGGCAATGAGTAAACGCGGGCGCGCCAGTAATGCCATGGCGATCATCACCCGTTGCTGCATGCCGCCGGATAATTCATGGGGAAACTGCTGTAAGCGCCGCTCCGGATCGGTGATACGCACTTGTTCGAGCATCTCCAAGGCTTCGCGATTGGCTTGACGGCGTTCCATATGACGCTGACAAGTGAGCACTTCGCGCAGCTGCGAGCCCACGGTGCGGTAAGGATTTAACGCCGTCATCGGATCTTGGAAGATCATCGCCACCTGCGAGCCGCGATATTGATTCAGCTCGCTTTGGCTAAGCTTTAATAAATCTTTACCATCAAATAAAGCGGAGCCTCTGGCTTGGCCGTTCTCCGAGAGTAAGCCCAATAAGGCCATGGCAGTTTGCGATTTGCCTGATCCCGATTCCCCCACAATGGCCATGACTTCACCGGGTTCCACGTCGAAATCGACGCTGTTGACCGCATGCACCTCACCTTCGGGTGTGGCGAAGGAAACCATTAAATCTCGAACTTCCAGCAAGGCCATAGGAGTAGTGATCCCCTTTAATAGTGATCTTTGGGGTCTAGGGCGTCGCGCAGACCGTCACCTAAAAAGTTGAGGCTAAATAAAGTCAGCGCCAAAAACACAGCAGGAAACACCAAAGCCCAAGGCGCGGTTTCCATTTCTTGTGCGCCTTCGTTCACCAATGCCCCCCAGCTGGTCATGGGTTCTTGCACTCCTAAGCCTAAGAAACTTAAGAACGACTCCACCAAAATCACCTGTGGTACGGTTAACGTGGCGTACACAATGACCACGCCGATTAAATTCGGCACGATATGACGCAGGATAATTTGCTTAGGCGGCACACCAATAGCTTGGGCTGCCTGCACGTATTCTTTATTTTTTAAGCTCAAGGTTTGGCCGCGCACGATACGCGCCATATCGAGCCAATTCACCGCGCCGATGGCCACGAACACCAAGAAAATATTGCGCTCGAACACCACCATCAGCAAGATCACGAAAAACATAAAGGGCATGGCGTACAGCACGTCTACCACGCGCATCATGGTGTTATCCAGTTTGCCGCCAAAATAACCAGCCACCGCCCCATAGGCCACACCAATAATCAGGCTGACTAAGGTGGCCAAAATGCCGACCAATAACGACACCCGCCCACCCATCAGGGTACGTACAAATAAATCGCGACCAATGGCGTCGGTGCCAAACCAGTGGCTGGATTCGGCGTCCGGCGGCTGGCCGGCGCGATCCCAGTCGGGAATCACATGATCAAACGGGCTTAACCAAGGGCCAAAAATAACCAGCAGTGTGATCAACAGCAGTAACACGCCACCCACCACGGCCGCGCGGTTTCGCAGCAAGCGCTCCCAGGCCTCCGACCATAATCCGTAATTACGCGGCACCACCGAGGGCAGCGAGACGGTGGCTTTGGAACTGAGCTCGGCTTTGCTACTCACGACCACCTCCGGTCATAGCGAATGCGAGGATCTAACCAAGCGTAGATTAAATCCACCAAAAAATTCAGCACGATAATCAACATGCCGTAAAACACCACCACACCCAGCACTAAGGTGTAATCTCGGTTCAGCGCCCCCTGCACAAAATGGCTACCCAAACCTGGTACGGTGAAAATCCGCTCGACCACCACCGAGCCGGTAAGCACGCTCGCGATGGCGGGGCCTAAAAAGGAAATAACCGGTAAAGCCGCGGGCTTTAAGGCATGGCGAAAAATCACTTGGCGCTCGCTCAAACCTTTAGCGCGCGCGGTGCGAATAAAATTACTATGTAGCACCTCGATTAAGCTGGCACGCATCAGGCGCGAAATATAGGCGATCAGCGGTAAGGCCAGTGTTACCACCGGCATCACCATGCGCGCTGGCGTCCAGTCCCAACCACCGGCGGGTAACCAGCCCAGCGATAAGGCCACCACCAAAATCAACAGCGGTGCCACCACAAAAGTGGGAATCGAAATACCCGTCATGGCGATGGTCATCACGCCATAGTCAATCCAGCTATTTTGCCTGAGGGCCGCATAGGTACCCGCGCTTAAACCCACCACCAAAGCCAAGGCCATGGCCAGCAAACCCAAAGTGGCCGAGACCGGAAAACCGCTGCTGATGAGTTCGTTTACCGTCCAGTCTTTGTACTGAAACGAAGGCCCGAAATCGAAGCGCAAGACATTGCCCAAATAGCGCGCGTACTGCATAGCCAAAGGCTCGTCTAGGTGATAGCGCGCATTGAGATTCGCTTCGATTTCCGGCGGTAAGGTCCGTTCATTATCGAAAGGGCCGCCGGGCGACAAACGAATCATGAAAAACGCCAGGGTGATCAACATCAACAAGGTGGGAATGGCACCTAAAAGACGGCGCAAAGCATAGGCAATCATCGATCCTCCTCCATGCGCTCAGGTCTAAGTTCCGGACTCAATTCTTGCGCTTCAGCCGCTCCAGCAATAGACTCTGGCTCTGGCTCTGCTTCAACTTCAGCGTCCATTTCGGCTCGCTGAATCTGGACTTCATCAGCACTTTCCATGGACTTATCCACAGCGCTCACCGCAGGGTTATCCCCTGCCATGGGGTCTCGCTGAACACCTTTAGTTACCGTATCTACAGCTATTTCGCCTAGGTTATCCAAAGACTTATCCACAAGCACGTCCACAGTTTCATCCACAGTATCCACAAGCTCGGATTCAGTGGTGCGCCGGGCTTGTTCGTTCGCTTCTCGATCAGCCTGGCTCAGCTCATCTTCGGTACGCACAATGTACATCCAGCGGCTGAGGTGGTTATCCATCACATTGGGCTGCCAACCTTGTACACGGGGCGAAACCAAACGCTTGGTGACATAGGTGTAGAGCGGTAGGAGTGGTAAGTCTTGCAGCAATACCCGCTCACTCTCGGCCAATAAACGCATGCGGCGCGAAGGAATACGCTCGGTGCCAATGCGTTCTAACAGACGGTCGAAGGTGGGGTTTTCATAACCTGAGTCGTTTTGTCGGTGTTGGGAGTGGAAGATTTCCAAAAAGGCGTAAGGGTCGTTGTAGTCACCAATCCAGCCGCCACGATACACCTCGGTAATGCGTCCTTGTTGGCGATTTTGTAGAAACACGCGCCATTCTTCGTTAATCAACACGGTTTCCACGCCCAAAACCTGCTGCCACATCGCCGCCACCGCCAAGGCAATTTTCTTATGATTGGCGCTGGTGTTGTAACGCAACTCTATGCGAAGCGGAAATTCCTCGTCGTATCCAGCACGCTGATACAGGCGCTTGGCTTCGGCTTCGCGTTCGGCCTGGGTCCAGTTTTCGTAATCGTATTCAGGCGACTCATAGCGCGGAATACCCTTGGGCACCAAGTGGAATGTGGGTAACTCGCCAAAACGGGTCACTTTATCCACAAGTAATTCACGATCCACCGCCAAACTCAGCGCCACACGCAATTCAGGCAAAGCCTCGAAGGGCGCCCGGGTCAGATTAAAGCCCAAATAATAAGTGCCTAACCAAGGTGTAACCGACAGCTCATCGGGCAGTTTTTGCTCTAACCAATCGTATTGGCTACTGGGTACTTCGTACGTCCAGTCCAAATCACCCGCCCGGTAATGGGCTAATTCGGCATTTTGATCGGCGAAGGGGTAATAGTAGACCTGATCCAGGTAGATCTTCTCGTAATCCCAATAAAAAGGATTTCGATTCAATAAGATGTGCGAATAAATCACCCATTCCGACAGAACAAAAGCACCGTTACTCACCAAGTTGCCAGGGCGTGAGTATTGATCGCCATGGGCCGCCAAAGAGGGGCGATGCACCGGATATGCTGGCGGCAGGGTGAGCAGACTCAGGAAATAAGGCGTGGGTGCAACGAGATCGATTTGCACCGTGTGATCATTCAAAGCCCGCACCCCGAGCGAATCGGCGGGCAGGGTGCCGGCAAACACCTCGTGGGCATTCACAATGGGCGAGAGCACTTGTACGGCCGGCGAGCTGGTCGCCGGATCGGCACTACGGCGCAAGCCAAAGACAAAGTCTTCAGCAGTCACCACATCGCCGTTAGACCAACGCGCATCATCGCGTAAGTAAAAAGTATAGCGCTTACCGTCGCGGCTGATATCCCAATGTTCAGCTGTACCCGGTGCCACTTGGCCATCGGGCAGCTCAATGGTTAAGCCTTCGAACAAATCACGCAGAATATTATTGGCGGGCACGCCTTGGGCGCGATGGGGATCTAGCGTTTCAGGCTCTTCACCATTGCCACGGCGTAAGATTTGCTGGGCGGCCAAATCCTGTGGACTGGGTTGTGCATCGGCCGCCACCCGTACCACCGGCACCGGGCGCGACAATGGCTCTGGCTGTTGTTGGGGCGCATCGCCACCACCACAGGCAGAGAGCAACAATAAAATCAGGGGGAACAGGCGGTAAGCACCACCGATCATGGTTCCGCCACCGACAAATACCGACTTAAGTGAATATCCATCACGTTATCAACATACCCTCGCACGCCCGGCTTAACTAAATGCCTGGACACATAGTAATAGAGAGGAATGATGGGCTGCTGCGACAACAAACGTGCCTCAGCCCGGCGCAATGCATCGCCACGCTGAAACGGATTTTCAGCATTGGCTGCACGCCTGAGCCATTGGTCGTACTGCGTATCGTTGAAGCCGGTATAGTTCAAACTGCTATCAGCCGCAAAGGGCTCTAAAAACGATACCGGGTCGGCCAAGTCGGCAATCCATCCACCTCGCACCACTTGGGTATTGCTCCCTTGGCGGCGGCTATTGATGAATACCTTCCATTCCTCATTATGTAGTTCTGTCACCACCCCCAGATATTCGCGCCACATCGCACTAATGGCAGCTGCAATACGCCGCTGAAGGGTTGAGGTGTTATAGCGTAAGCTTATACGTAATGGGTTATCTTCACCATAGCCCGACTGTCGATAGAGCGCTTGGGCTAAACCTAAACGCTCTTGCTGCGTCATGGTTTGCTCTACCTGCTCTGGGTAGGCGTAATCTTCTAAACCGGGTGCAACCAAGCCAAAGGCGGGTTGCTCGCCCGAGGAAGTAACTACACGCGTCAGGGTTTCTCTATCAATCGCTAAACTCAATGCACGCCTTAGTTTCAGCTGATCTTTAAAGCTTGGATGACGCAAATTAAACGCTAGATAGTAAGTCCCTAAATAAGGACTCACTCGTAAATCGTCGGGCAGGTTTTTCTTCAACCAGTTATAGCGCCCCACCGGAATTGTTTCGGTAATGTGTAATTCACCCGCACGATAACGCGAGAGTTCGCTATTGTTGTCTTCACTCACCACCCACATCAGCGCATCTAAACGTAAGCTTGCAGCACTATGAAAGTGCGGATTGGGTTTTAACAATAAATGAGATTGCGCAACGCGCTCGGCCATAACAAAGGCACCGTTATAAGCGCGCCCGAAGGATTTTTGTCGTGGATAACTCACCGGATGCGTTAACACCGGTAACAGCAAAGCGCTGGGGCTTTCTAAGACAATTTGTAAACGATTAATGCCTAAGGCTTTCACACCCAAGCTCGATTCAGGCAGCTCACCCCGGCGCACACCGCGGGCGTTATGAATGATATCCAGCAAGCCCGCATAAGGTGCAGTCGTTGATGGCATCAACGCATGCCGTAAGCCACGTACAAAGTCGGTGGCTGTTACTGGACTGCCATCGGACCAACGGGCATCTTTGCGCAAAATAAACTCGTAACGATAACCGCCATCGTGCACCATCCATTCTTGCGCCACACCACCTTGGATTTGCCCTTTGGCATCTAAGGTAGTGAGCCCTTCATATAGATCGCGCGCCACATTTAAAGCCGATAAGCCTTGGGCTCGATGAGGGTCTAGTGAATCGGGCTCGGGGCCTAGGCCACGCTTTACTGTGGCTGCTAAAGCATCGCAACTAAGCCAACAAAATAGCAGTATGATTAAGAAGATACGCATATGCGATGCCATGGTTTTGGTCCACCAAACAAATCTCAGATGTGCGGCATTGTAGCAATGCAGTGTGTCCAAACCGCATGCGAAAGGCCGCTGATATCCATTTTCATGGTCTCTTGCGGCATTAGTCTCTATTCTTCTCGCAAACAAGTTAAAACGCGGGGTTCGTTGCGGTAAGTTGTCGGCGATCATCTTGTTTTCGTTGGGGGTCACCGTTATATCTGCGCCTAAGCGAGCAAACCACCCTCAGAGCCAGCAGCTTTTGGATTGGTGCTCACGTCCTACTAGACCCACGCTGCTGCACTCCTTTGATGCAAAGGCATGAATATGTCAACAAACACAAATGATGCATCGTCAGACGCCACAGCCACCTTCTCCAGCGTGCAACAGTTGGCCGACTATTTGGCCGCAGGTTGTAAACCTGAGTCGCAATGGCGCATAGGCACCGAACACGAAAAGTTTGTTTTTCATTGGGATGGCCAAAAGCCTGTGGCTTACGCCGAGCCCAATGGCATTCAGCAGCTGTTGCAACGGCTGCATCGCAATGATTGGCAGCCGATCATGGAAGGCGACCATATCATCGGCCTGAAACGCGGCCAGGGTTCTATCACCTTAGAGCCCGGTGGGCAGCTGGAGCTTTCCGGAGCGCCGTTGGAATCCATCCACGACACCTGTGCTGAAGTACATCAGCATTTGGAAGTGGTAAAACGCGCCGCCGAGCCATTGCATTTGGGCTTTTTGGGTATGGGTTTCCACCCCCAGGCCAAACGCGAGGATATTCCGTGGATGCCCAAAGGGCGTTACCGCATCATGCGCGAGTACATGCCCAAACGCGGCGATCTAGGCCTAGACATGATGGTGCGTACGTGCACCGTGCAGGTCAATCTGGATTTCAGCAGCGAGCAAGACATGGTGCGCAAATTCCGCATCGCTTTAGCGCTGCAGCCTTTAGCCACCGCCTTGTTTGCTAATTCACCTTTTGTGGAAGGCAAACCCAGCGGCATGTTGAGCTACCGCGCCCACGTGTGGACTCGTACCGATCCCGATCGGACCGGCATGTTAGATTTTGTCTTCGACGACGACATGAGCTTTGAGCGCTACACCGAATACATGCTCGATGTGCCCATGTATTTCGTGCATCGCAATGGCGAGTATATTGATACCTCGGGGCAATCTTTCCGCGATTTTCTCGCCGGCAAACTGCCCGCACTGCCGGGCGAGCGTCCGACCGAGGCCGACTGGAACGATCACCTCACCACCGCATTTCCTGAGGTACGGATGAAGCGTTTCTTGGAAATGCGCGGTGCCGATGGTGGACCGTGGGAACGCTTATGCGCCTTGCCCGCATTGTGGGTGGGTTTGTTATACAACGCCCAAGCTATGGACGAGGCCGAGCAACTCATTCGTGAGTGGCAAATGAGCGATCTACGTCAGTTTCAGCTCGACGCCCCCGTCCACGGTTTAAAAACCCAGGTGGCCGGACGCAGCCTGCAAGACATTGCGCAAGATGTTTTGGCCATTGCCAAACGAGGTTTACAAGCACGCCAAAGGCTTAATGCTGCGGGCATGGACGAAAGCCGCTTCTTGAACCAATTGGTAGAAATTGCCGACAGTGGGCTCACCCCCGCCGAACTCAAGCTACAGCGTTACCATGGCGCTTGGAATGAGTCGGTGGCACCGTTGTTTGCCGAGTTTGCCTATTAAATTGAGCTTAAATTGCGCTGGCCTTAGACTCAGCTGACTGGCGCTTGGCGCTTCAGATACAAATAGTTTCAGGCACAAAAAAGCCGATGTCGATGCATCGGCTTTTTTAATGGGGTTTCACTACTTGGTGTTTAACGACTCGAGTTGAAGCTCGTTCGCTTTTACTGCGCGGGCTTTAACGCTTAGCCACATCGTAGTTATCTAAAGGCTCGGTGCGCCATACCACCAGCTTCCATTCCGAGGGATGGCCCACGGTTTTTAAACCAATGTAATAGGCCATGCCTTCTTCTACATCGATGGTGATGGGTTCGAACTTACGCCGGTAACGGTCGAAGCCACCCCGCACACGGCCTTGAGTCCAGGCATTGTCGACCAAGCCAAAACCTTTGATTTGGTGCTCGCCGGGTTTCAGCCAAACGCCGCTGGGGAAGGGAGGAATCTCGCCGCCATCAATATTTTTGATGTTGACCGCAAAAATACTGTTGCCAGGATTATCCACACTGCTAATGACCATCCCGTGGGGTTCGCCCGGTGTAGCTGTGGATTTCATCCCTTGTGCCCAAACCATCGGGCTTAATAACAGCAACATTAAATAAGGCATCAATCTTCGTAACATCAGTCCGCCTCCATCGAAGAGTGACAAATTCTGCAGGAAATACGGCAATAATCAAGATGATACCGCAGTTTTTCCAACGCCTATTAGGGTGACCGCTGAAGGCAAGATTTAATTACTTAAAAACCCGTAATCTCTCGAAACTCGCCCAGGGCCAGGGGTTCTACTTTAACCGATCCAATTTGCTCACGAATCAGCCGCAAGGTGGGCAGCCCCACAGCGGCGGTCATGCGACGCACCTGACGATTGCGACCTTCCGTTAATTCTACCCGCAACCAGCTGGTAGGGATGTTACGACGCTGGCGAATGGGCGGATGACGATCCCATAACCAACCCGGCGCCTTGGCTAGAAGGGTCACTTTCGCAGGCAAGGTTGGGCCATCATTTAAACGTACGCCACGCTGCAAACGCTGCAATGCCTTCACGTTGGGCACGCCTTCTACCTGCACCAAATAGCGCTTGGGCCATTTACTAGCGGTGCCCGGTGCGCTGATACGCTGTTGCAACACGCCATCGTCGGTGAGTAACAATAAGCCTTCGCTATCTTTATCCAAGCGTCCGGCCGCATAAACACCAGGTTGTTTGATGAAGTCGGCCAGGGTTTGTTGCCCTTCTTGAGCGCGAAACTGGCACAACACCCCATAGGGTTTATTGAAGGCGATTAACATAAATAGCGACGTCGCTTAGGCAAGAGGATCACCATGATGATACCGAATAAAAAAGAGAGCCCGAAACAACACTGGCCGCAGAGCGGCCAGTGGATAAGAGCTAGGTGATGGCGGCGTTACGCGTTTTAAAAAGGCAATTCCAAATAAGGATTAACTTCCAGCAGCTGCTCGCGGAATTGTTTCTGAATTCGCTGCAATGCTTGGTCGTCATCGGCTTCAAAGCGCAGCACCAATACCGGCGTGGTGTTGGAGGCACGCACTAAACCGAAGCCATCGGGGTAATCGGCACGCAAGCCATCGATAGTGGAAATATCGGCACCATCGAATTGCGCGCGGCGGCGGAATTCATCGATGAACTGCTGACTACGGCCTTCTTTCATCGGCACTTTGATTTCAGGCGTAGACGCCGCACCGGTTAATTCCAATAAGACTTCAGCCGGGGGCCGTGAATCCAGAGCCAGAATCTCCAGCAAACGGCAGGCAGCATAGATGCCATCGTCGAAGCCGAACCAACGCTCTTTGAAGAAGAAATGACCGCTCATTTCGCCCGCCAACGGGGCGCTGAGTTCTTGCATCTTACGTTTGATCAACGAGTGGCCAGTACGCCACATCACCGGATCACCGCCGGACTCACGAATGGCAGTAGCCAAACGACCGCTACATTTCACATCGTAAATAATCGACGCACCCGCGTTGCGCTTCAGCACATCGCGAGCAAACAGCACCATTAATTGGTCGGGCCAGATAATCTCGCCCGAGGGCACTACCACGCCCAAGCGATCGCCATCACCGTCGAAAGCAAAGCCCAGATCGGCGTTGAAGTTACGTACACACAGTTTCAGGTCCATCAAATTCGACGGCACGCTGGGGTCGGGGTGGTGATTGGGGAAGGTGCCATCCACATCGGCATACAGCGGCGTTACATGGGCGCCAATGGCCTGCAATACTCGCGGCGCAATCACACCAGCAATACCATTACCGCAGTCGACCACCACTTTCAGTGGACGCTCGATCTGGATATCGGTACCGATACGCTGGGTGTACATGTCCAGCACATTGTGGTCGATCAAGCGGCCGTTGCCACTGGTGAAGTTGTTATTTTCAATGCGCTTACGCAGCGCTTGAATCTCTTCACCGGCCAGCGTTTGGCCGTTGATCATAATCTTAAAGCCGTTGTACTCGGGCGGGTTATGACTGCCGGTGACCATCACACCAGAGCCCGCACCTAACTCGTGTACGGCGAAATACAACACCGGGGTGGGCACCGCACCGATATCCAGCACATCGCAACCGGCTTCTAAGATGCCGTCGGTCACCGCAGCTAACAGCTCAGGACCAGAGAGACGACCATCACGGGCCACCACCACTTGAGTGCCGCCTTTTTCTTTGGCCTCGCTGGCCACAGCGCGACCAATGGCACGAGCGGTGGAAGCATCCAGAGTGCGGCCGACCACACCACGAATATCGTAGGCGCG
>JAKSCJ010000032.1 GCA_022360675.1 Lysobacterales bacterium | reverse complement strand
CAAAGATGAGTCTGTTGATTGGGATGTATCGCTCAGCTTCAAATAAAAAAGGCCGGGAAATCCTCCCCGGCCTTAAGGATGCCATCACCCTACGGTTTACAATCCAATACCCATCAGGCCCATTAACCATTCAATAATGTTTTGCTCGGGTGGTGCTTCGGGAATGCCGGTGCCGCCGCCCGATCCAGCCAAGACGATATTGGTTACAGCGAGTAATGAGAGTGCGGTCACAGTGCGGATGGTTTTCACGAACCTGTCTCCTTAGTGTCTGAGTTTGCATATACGCCCGCCGCGATAGTGCATGTGGGCGTGGTTTCATCCTGCACTTCAGCAGCTTCGATGATATCGATGACCTGCTGATGTGCCTTGGATAAGGTCTTGTTGATATCGCTCAGTACGCTATCTCGCTTGTTGGTGGGTATTTGATGGCTGTAATAAATCCTTTGTATATATTTAATGTGTGCATCGCTGGCTTCCAAGTTGTGGGCGATGCTTCGCGCAAGGTGAGTTAGCGAAGTGGCAATAATGGCCAGTGTGGTATCGTTTAGCTCATGTTGAACCAGAACCGGCGCGCACAAGTACGCCATATCTTCGTTAATCTTCACACTGCCATTATAGGTGAGTTCTTGCAGCGCAGCGGTAAAACTTTGTTCTCCGCATTCATCGCAAATCTGCTTTAGGCTGGGTAAGCCTTCCTTAAGATTGATTGGCTTGCCGCCGTACTCCTGCCGCCAGCGATCTAACACCTTATTAATATGTGGCGGCGTGACCCAGGGCTTAACGCTTTCGCGCCTAAAGTGCCCGGCGGTCTTGTGATCTACTCCCGCACGTGCGCCGATGGCTCGGTTGCTGGGCCGTTCTTGCTCTTGTTGCAGTTGTTCCAGTGCGGCCATGACAAAGGCGCGGGGCAGTGATGCGGCATCTTTTAAATCCGAGTGCTTCAGGCCAAATTGCATAGCGATTTGAGCCAACCCTTCAAGCGGCCCGCTTAATTCATTGATGGCATTTAGCCAGGCAGTCCTTGCCTCTACCTGATCCCCTTGGGCCTCGGTGTTCATCTTTAACTCACATTGGGGAGTTTTTCCCCACGTTTTCCTTGGGGCAATATATCGCAATTGACTATATTAACGACACGGCAAAGTGCGGATGCATTCGGAAAAATTATAACGATATGCCGCTAGGTGGGGTGACGCATGTCACCCTTACCTTTTAGGGAAAATGCCCGAAAATGGGCAGCATGAAGAAGAAACTTTCAATCACCGATCCGATGCTCGTATTTAGAGCAGGTAAGCAAACCGATAGCCAAGGTAACACTAAAGAGTGGACCGAGGCCGAGTTGGACGAGCTTGTTAATAACTTCGACGATAGCAATCCCCCACCTGGTTTCACTGGTCACCCTGAAGACGTTAAGTCTAGCCAGCCCGCTGTTGCCTGGATGGGCAAGGTTTGGCGCAAAGGTAAGGATCTCTTTGCTGAGATGGGAACCGTTGTACCTACCTTTAAAAAGGCGTTTGACGAAGGCGCATACCGCAACCGCTCTATTGGTTTGCGTAAGGGTAAAAACGGCTGGGAGATCGATCACCTGGCCTTTCTCGGTGCAAAGAACCCGGCAGTTAAAGGTTTAGGTGCATTCAGTACGCACGATGATGCCTTGGTGTATCACTTTGATGCCTGTGATGTTGAATTTAATTCAACGGTTACTCGCACCGTCTCGGGATTATTTAGAGCGATTAGGGATTGGTTAATTCAAGAGTCTGGCAAGGATGTGGCCGACGGTGTTGTTAATCCCTTTGATGTTGATTTTTTAAACCGCTTAGCGCAAGAGCAAGAAGAACAAGAGCGCAGCACGAATACTAATGCTGACGAGGCAACCGGCACCGCCGGTTTTAATGAAGGAGGGCCAGACGTGGCCGGTAAAACTGAAGAAGAAATTCGCGCAGAAGTAGAGGCTGAATTTCAAGCCGAGCTTGATAAAGCAAAGGCCGAGGCGCGCCAGGCAAAAGAAAGCAACCGGCGTGCAAAATTTGATGCAAAGTTTGCAGCGCAAGTAAAGCAAGGCTTGCTAACTCAGGGCGACGCTGATCGCCTGGTGGCCATTGCGATGCAGTTGCCAGAAGAGCAAGCCAGCTTTGAAAGCGAGGGCGAAACCACACAGTTTAATGCAACTGACTTCCTGGTCGAGTTTGCCGAGCGTAAAAACAAAGCCTCTGATGCAGATGGCTTGAGCGATGAGCAAGCGGGCGAAGAAAGCGATCCTGGCAAAGCTCAAGGTGGCCGCTTTCAGCAACGCAGCGATGGGGTCGTGGTGCAAGCCGATGACGTGAAGTTCGACAAACAAGTGCGCGCTTATATGGCTGAGCATAAGGTGGACTATATGCAAGCCTTGGAAGCTGTTGAGGCGCAGGGAGAAGCGGCATGACTTATCCAACCCGTACGCCAATCTTAACGCGAGGTATTGGCTTAACGGCGACTATTGCCGATCACATTGCCATTGGCTACGACGGTGCACTACCCACAGCGGGTGGGCAAATCGCTGGGGTATGTGAGTTTGGCGGTGACTCTGGTGATTACGTCTCCGTTACTTCGTTGGGTCTTGATCATGCGGTGTCTGGTGCCGCCATTCCTTCGGTTGGTCTCGATTTGAAAGTTGATGCGGCGGGTAAGTTTATTCCGCAAGGTGGTGCTGGCACCGTGGTCGCGCGGTCGTTAAGCACAGCATCGGCAGCTGATCAGCCGGTCGCCATTGAACACGTACGTAACTAAGGGGTTTCGCTATGTCTTCTCCAAAAAAACAAGCAGTTGTGGACCCTGTAACAACGGCAGTGGTATTGGGTTATGTAAACCCTGATCATTGCTGGGACTTTTTGTTTCCTGCCGTCAATGTGCCGGGCCTGTCTGGCAAGATCGTTAAATTTAGCAAGGAAGATTTTCGCCGAGTGAGTTCATTGCACTCACCTGGTAGCAATGTGGCGCGCGTAAAGTTTGGCCACGAGTCGGATTCTTATAGCCTGGAGACACATAGCCTGGATGGCATTGTTTACCAGCAAACCGAAGTTGCAACCGATCACATGCCTAACCGCGTAGACCGTGCTCGTACGGCTGAAAGCACGCTGAATGCTATGACCTTGAATCATGAATACGACGCTGCGCAAACTGCTCGCGATCCGTCCAACTATGACGCGGGTTCAACCGATGTTCTTTCGGGTACAGATCAATGGTCTGACTTTGATAACAGTGATCCGGTTACTGACATTAAAGAGCGCATGGAAGTTGTGCGCAGCAAGATTGGTGCAAAACCTAATCGCGGCCTGATTCCAGAAAAAGTGTGGCTAAAGGTTTCAGAGCATCCGAAGGTTGTGGGGCGAATTTCTAACAATTCCGATCAGATCATGACACCGGAATTGTTCGCTCGCTTAGTGGGTTTGGATAAAGTGAAAATTGCAGGCTCTACCGAGTTTGCTGACGGCGAATTCCAGGACATCTGGGGTAAAGATGTCGTCCTGGCCCGTGTTGCGAGTAATCCTT
>JAKSCJ010000469.1 GCA_022360675.1 Lysobacterales bacterium | reverse complement strand
TTCGCTCCAGGCTGCCAGCAAGCCATTACGAATGGCCTTTCCGGCGGCTTCAAAACTACCGTTCAATGGCAGTAATACGGCAATTTTTTGTGGATAGCTAAAGCTGCGATGAAATGCCACCACTAGCTTGGTGGCCAACTCAGGGTGTGGTCCTGCATTAGCGTGCTGATTCCACCACTGGCTCATCACATTGCCCGAATCGCTGCGGGCGATTAAGGTGCGGCGGGCCGCTACGGCTAAATCAAGCCAGGCAAGTTCGCGGGCATCGGTGCGTAATTGGCGCAACTGGCTAAGCTCGGCGGTAGGTAAGGCTGCTAACGCCACAAAGCCGGGAATAATGGCTTGGGAATCGGTTTCGGGTAGTGCCAATAAACGGTTTAACAAGCGTGCAGCGGGGCCTTGGGCTAGCTGTGCCAAATGGTCTTCGATACGCTCAGCACGTGAGCGGTAACGAGACTGAAGCCGTTCTGGCAGCTGCGCCATGGCATTGCGCGCGCGATCATAGCGATGCTGGCCCAGTGCAACTTCAGCGTTTAAGATCCAATAATGCTGTTGCTCGCGCTCGTTGAAGCTGTTCAAAAAGGTTTGCGCTCGGGCTAATGCATTCTCGGCGTGATCCCACTGTTGTTGGCGCGCCCAGGCGTGGGCGGCCGCTAGATAAGCAGAGCCTTGGTTTTGCGATTGGGCAATTTCGAGCCATAGTGCGGCGGCTTCGTCGAAGCGTTGTTCTTGTTCTAATTGCCGTGCTTGGCGTGCCAAGGGAGATTCGGTGCTGGTTTTTGTGGGTGGTGCACAGGCACTCACGAGGAATAGAAGGCAAAAGTATGCGAGGAGTGATTTTTTTATCATGACCTTGGTGCCCGGCTGGGTATATCTGGAGCGCTTATGGATAAAAGGCCCCGTTTGGCCGCAGGAATCCGTACTCTTTATAGCTGCTTGTCAGTTTAGCTTAACGCAAGCAGCTGCTGAAAGGCGTTCATGAGCTTACCGAGTGCGTGGTTTGCTGTGAAGGCGACTGGGAAATTTTTTAGAGTCGGTTACAATTTTGCAGTTCCCCATCATCTTTCAATCTCCTTGCATAAGCGACCTTCTTGATGAACCAACAAAGCACTGAGCTGGCAGATTCTTTGTCTGCAGGCCTGTGGGTGGTGGCCACCCCCATTGGTAATTTAGACGATATCACCAGCCGTGCTGTGGCCGTGTTGGGAGCGGTGGATCGCGTGGCCGCCGAAGATACTCGTGTTAGCGCTCAGTTATTGGCGCATTTTGGTATTCGCAAACCGCTAGTAGCTTTGCACGATCACAACGAGCAAAAAGCAGTGGCGGGCTTAGTGCATGCCATGCAGCAGGGAGAACGTATCGCTTTGATCTCCGATGCAGGCACGCCGCTCATCTCAGACCCCGGCTATCGTTTGGTGCGCGAAACGCAAAATGCGGGTTTGCCGGTAATTCCTGCACCTGGACCTAGTGCGTTGGTTACCGCTTTGAGTGTGTCTGGTATTGCTACCGATCGTTTTCAGTTTGAAGGCTTTTTACCTGCCAAAGCGGGAGCTCGACGCCAGCGCTTGCAGCAATTGGCTGATTATCCGCACACCTTAGTGTTTTACGAAAGTGTGCATCGTATCGAAGCCACCTTAAAAGATATGGCGCTGCACTTCGGGTCCGAGCGAGAAGTCTGCTTTTGTCGTGAACTCACCAAGCGCTTTGAAACCATTCGCCGCGACACGCTTGATGTGCTGCAAGCCTGGGTGGCTGGCGATGCCGACCAAAAGCGGGGCGAAATCGTGTTGGTGGTTGCGGGGCGCGAGCTGGAGCAGCAAAAAGAGATTCCCAAAGCGGCCCGTGACTTATTCGCCCGCTTACGCCAAGAGCTGCCACCCAGCCGTGCGGCACGTATTGTGGCAGATACCTTTCATTGTTCACGGCGCGATTTATACCAACAAGGCGAAGATCAATAAAGCGCTTAGGGTTTGAAATTGAGGCAGTTTCCTAAAACCTTGCCGCTGTAAGGATTGATTTCCTAGCACTAATTTGGCGAGAATATATATAAGGAGTCGGCTAGACAGTCGCGCGATGTTGCACTTGTGCAAGATCGGGAGGAAAGTCCGGGCTTCAAAGGGTAAGGTGCCAGGTAACGCCTGGGGGGCGCGAGCCTACGGAAAGTGCAACAGAAAAGATACCGCCGATGACGTTCGCTGATTCGGTAAGGGTGAAATGGTGCGGTAAGAGCGCACCGCGCAGGTGGTAACACGCTGCGGCATGGTAAACCCCACCTGAAGCAAGACCAAATAGGAAAGCAATGGCGTGACCCGCGCTGCTTTCGGGTAGGTCGCTGGAGGCAGATAGTGATGTCTGCTCGAGATGAATGGCTGTCCACGACAGAACCCGGCTTATCGGCCGACTCCTTTTTTACCTTCCTGTTTTTCTTCTTTATTTTTCTTTTGCTAAAAAAATCTGACCGTACGGTTAGTTGACTGTGCTGTGGCTGTGTCTGAGCGCTTGTCGATAAGATCATGATCTAGCGGTCAATTTCCAATTTTGTCAATACAAATTTCTGACCAAATTGTGACATTTTTTTGTGAAAGGTCACGACACAAAATTTTTTTTAGGAAAAGGTGAACTGTATTTTTGTACAGTGTCGTCTCAGTGAACCCGCCCCAGTGCTGCAATCTAAGGTTTCACGGCGTCTCATAAGCCCGCTAAGCCATTGTTTGTGCTCTCTTGACACTGCTTTGACGACACTCTATCGTGCATTTTTGTGGGGAAAAGTGGTTTTATGTGGTGAAAATAGGGGTTGAGGTGGTACGAGTTCGGTGTT
The DNA here is from genome assembly GCA_022360675.1 of Lysobacterales bacterium. GTDB lineage: Bacteria > Pseudomonadota > Gammaproteobacteria > Xanthomonadales > Wenzhouxiangellaceae > JAKSCJ01. The sequence goes on along the minus strand of JAKSCJ010000469.1, from coordinate 11,965 downwards.
TTACGGTGAGACCGCAATAACGTTAGATAGCAAAGGGCGCATGGGAATTCCCACGCGTTACCGCGATGCTATTGCCGAAATTTGTGCTAATCAACTGGTTTTTACCTATAGCGCTTTTGACTCCGGCTGTTTGTGGTTGTACCCACAGCCTGAATGGGAACGCGTTCGCGACGATGTCATGAAACTGAGCACCTTTAAAGATGCTCATCGCGCATTACAACGTCGCTTGGTGGGTAGCGCCAGCGTTGTGGAGCCCGATGCCTCCGGTCGGGTATTGGTGCCGCAAAGTTTGCGTGAAGTTACCGGCCTGGAAAAACGCGCTGTTCTCATGGGTATGGGGCAACGCTTCGAGATTTGGAACGAATCGGTTCTTGCCAAGAAACGCGTTGAGGAAGACGCCAGCCTGCTGGAGCAGGCTTCCACGGATATGGAGAGCTTGGTGTTGTAACAACGGTATTAACAAAAGGTGGTTTAAACGATGCAACAGGTCGGCGGCGAAGTGAATCCGCTTCATCAGCCAGTAATGCCGGCCGAGGTATTGGAGGGGCTGGCTATTCAATCGTCAGGCCGGTATGTCGATGCAACTTTCGGACGTGGTGGACATAGCCGCGCCGTTTTGCGGCGTCTGTCGTCTGAAGGCCGTCTTCTTGCCTTGGATCGTGACCCCCAAGCTGCAACGGCAGCACAAGCGTTGGCGGCAACTGAGCCGCGCCTGATCTTTCGTCGTGGCCGCTTTGCTTGTCTCAAGCAGGCCATTGAAGCCGCAGGCTGGCAACAGGTCGATGGCATCTTGCTCGATGTGGGCGTGTCGTCGCCTCAGTTAGATCAAGCCGAACGAGGTTTCAGCTTCATGCGTGAAGGTCCTTTGGATATGCGTATGGACCCTGAATCGGGCGAAAGTGCGGCCGACTGGTTAAACCGTGCTGAAGAATCGGTAATTGCCGATGTGCTGTGGCGCTATGGCGAAGAACGCCGCTCGCGCCATATTGCTCGCGCTATTGTGGCGGCGCGTCAGCAAGAGCCCTTAACGACAACAACCCAGCTGGCGGCAGTCATTGCCGCTTGCTTTAAGCGACGCGAGCCGGGCCACCACCCAGCAACGCGCAGCTTTCAGGCCATTCGTATTTATATGAATGCTGAGTTAGATGAACTGGAGACAGCACTACACCAAGCGGTGGACGTGTTGGCTCCTGGTGGCCGTTTGGCCGTGATTAGTTTCCACTCATTGGAGGATCGTCTGGTCAAACAGACCCTGCGAACTTACTCCAAACCACCTCCGGGTGGGCGTCGCTTACCGCCGGGGCCGCAGCCAGATTTACCGCTGCGCTTGGTGGGCAAGGCACAAAAGGCCAGTGCCGACGAGCTAGCCGTTAATCCGCGCGCGCGCAGTGCCGTGTTGCGGGTGGCAGAGCGCGTATGAAGTATTGGCCCATTGTGTTCCACCTGTTATTAGCCAGTGCCGTGTTGGGCTCGGCTTTAGCGGTGGTGTTTTTGCAGCATGAAAGTCGCAGCTTGTTTGTGCAGCGGCAACGATTGCAGTCGGAACAAGACGAGTTTCAGGTGGAATGGTCTCGCCTGCAATTGGAACAGGCCTGGTTAGGAGATGCCAGCCGTATTGAACAGCTGGCGCGAGAGCAGCTAAGTATGGTGCCCGCGCAGCAATCGGAATTGATGTTGATTGACCCGTGAACGAACACGTGGAACATAGCCCGCACTACGCAAGGTTGTACGCCTTGTTGATTCTCTTCGCCCTGGCGGCGGTGGGAATGGTGGCGCGCGCGGTCAATCTGCAAGTGGTGGAAAAAGACTTCCTGCAAGACCAAGGTGCCGCACGCTTTTTACGCGAGGTGGAAATTCCCACTATGCGTGGCCCCATTACCGACCGCAACGGTGAGCCCTTGGCAGTAAGTGTGCCTATTGAATCGGTATGGGTTAACCCAGGTGTGGTGCTGGAGCAGGTCGATGCCATTACAGCTTTGGCAGGCGTTTTGGGCGCTGAAGCCGAAGAAATCGAACGACGCTTATTACAGCGCCGTGAGCGTGAGTTTGTTTGGCTGCGTCGTCGGGTGCCGCCGAATGTGGCCGACGATATCCGCGATCTGGACTTAGACGGTGTTTATTTCCAACGCGAGTACCAACGTTTTTACCCCAGCAGTGAAGTCACTTCCCATGTGATTGGTTTCACCAATGTGGACGATGTGGGTCAAGAAGGCTTAGAGCTGGCCTACAACGACTGGTTACAGGGTGTGCCCGGTAGTAAGCGTGTTATTCGCGATCGCCGTGGCCGCATTATTGAAGATGTCGAATTAGTACGCGAGGCGCGTCCGGGCCGGGAATTGCGCCTCACCATCGACCGTCGTTTGCAATATCTGGCTTACCGCGAGCTAAAACGCGCCGTGCAAGAGCATGGTGCGGTGTCGGGCTCTTTGGTGATGCTGGATGCGCAAAACGGCGAGGTGCTGGCCATGGTCAACCAGCCAGCCTATAACCCTAATCAGCGCCCGCTGCGTCTGGACGATCGGATGCGTAACCGCGCTGTGACCGATGTGTTCGAGCCGGGCTCGATCATCAAGCCACTAACCCTGGCGGCGATCTTAGAAAGCGGCCAAGCCAGTGCCACCACTTTGGTGGATACCGCACCCGGTCGTTTAGAGGTTAGTGGCCATACTATTCACGATGTGCGTGATTTTGGCGAGATCGATGTGACTCGCATCATCACTAAATCCAGCAATGTGGGCATGGCGAAGCTGGCTTTGGCCCAAGACGGGCAACACTTGTGGAATATGTTGTCGCGTTTTGGCTTAGGTGATGTAACGGGCTTAAGTTTTCCTGGTGAATCACCCGGGGTGTTACGTCGTTATCAACGTTGGCGCCCGCTAGAACAAGCTACTTTGTCGTATGGCTATGGTTTGTCGGTGACCACGCTGCAAATGGCCCAAGCCTATGGTGCCGTGGCCGACAAAGGGCGTCTGCATCGACCGCGCTTGGTGCTATCCAGCGATAAACAAACAGAGTCGGTGTTGGATCCAGCTTTGGCAGATACCCTGAGCAGTATGCTCGAAACCGTAACCGGTCCCGAAGGCACGGCGAAAAACGCGGCGCTGCCGCTGTTTCGTGTGGCCGGTAAAACTGGTACCTCGCGTAAGGCCGGTGCCGGTGGTTACCACGACCGCTACGTGTCTTCTTTTGCAGGTTTTGCACCTATTACCAATCCGCGTTTGGTCTGCGTGGTGATGATCAATGATCCTTCTGGCGAGGACTACTACGGCGGCAAAGTGGCAGCGCCTGTTTTTGCTGAGGTCATGAAAGGCTCGTTGCGCCTGTTGAACGTGGCCCCTGACGATTTAAATCTGCTGATGGCAGAAGCGGAGGCGCGCCCATGATGCCCGCTCGCCATCAACGGCCAGTTCAAACCCTGCGGCAGTGGATGCAACGCTATCTCGAGCGTAGTGATATCCAGCCTCAGCGTTTTGATATCGAGTTATTGCCGGATATTGCTATTCGCCACTTATGTGCGGACTCGCGCCAAGTGCAAGCTGGTGATGCCTTTATCGCTTTACGTGGTGGCCAATACGACGGTGTGGATTACGCCCAGGCAGCTATTGAAGCTGGCGCTGTTGTGATTGTCACTGAAGTGCGCGATACCTTACCTGAGCTGGCAGTACCTGTGGTGCAGCTACCGCAGCTGGCCGAGCAGCTAGGTTTTGTGGCCGCAAGCTTTTACGGCGATGTGAGCCATACGTTGCCGCTGATTGGCATCACTGGCACCAACGGTAAGAGTTCCTGCGCGCATTTCTTAGCCCAGGCTTGGCCGCTATGTGATCGCGGACAAGCCGGCATGGTGGGTACATTGGGTTATGGCCCTTTGACGAAGCTGAACGATTCCAGCCGCACCACACCCGATGCGGTGAGCGTGCAGCGTTTATTGGCAGAACTCAGCGGCGATGAGCTGGCGATGGCAGCGATGGAAGTTTCTTCCCACGCACTAGAACAGCAACGAGTGCAAGCTTGTCGGTTTGCCGCCGGTGTGTTCACGAATCTCAGCCGCGATCACTTGGATTACCACGGCACCATGGCGGCCTACGCGGCGGCTAAAGCCAAATTATTTACCGAGTATCGCTGCCCCTTGGCAGTGATCAATATCGACGACGAACACGGCCAAGCTTTGACGGCGGCTTTACGCCAACAAGCGCTGCCAGGGCAACAAGTGTTGAGTTATTCCTGCACCCGCGCAGAGGCAGATGTTTATGGCGAGTTACTTGCCATGGATCGCCAAGGTTTACGCATTGCCGTGCGCAGCCCGTGGGGCCGTGATGAAGTACAAGTGGCCATGGCGGGGCGTTTTCAGGCCTTCAATTTGATGGCGGTTTTTACCGTGCTGTGTGGCTTGGATTGCGACTTCAACACCGCCTTAACAGTGTTGAGCCAATTACAAGCGGTACCTGGCCGCATGCAAAGCGTTCAGCCTGCTCTCAGCCAGGCCGAGGTACCGTTGGTATTGGTTGATTACGCTCATACGCCCGCAGCTCTTGAGCAAGCCTTACAGACCGCCCGTGAGCTGACTCAAGGGCAGTTGTGGTGTGTGTTTGGCTGCGGTGGCGATCGTGATCGCGGAAAACGCCCGCAAATGGGCGCGCTTGCCGCTCAGTTGGCCGACCAAATTGTGGTCACCAGCGATAACCCACGCTTCGAAAACGAACAAGCGATTCTGGACGATATTAAATCCGGAATTCGGACGACTCATAACGTGAATGAATTTGTAGACCGGGCCGAAGCCATTGCCTGGAGCATTGCCCAAGCCAACGCCGATGATGTGGTTTTAGTGGCGGGTAAAGGGCACGAAACTTACCAAGAAGTGGCCGGTGTACGTCGGCCATTCGATGATGTAGCACAGGCTCGCCGTGCATTGGGGTGTGCCGCATGATCACACTTTCTGTGCAACAGGCAAGCGAAGTTCTGGCAGCCAGGCTCGATCAAGCCAGCGCTAGTCAGCGTGATGTCGTCTTTACCGGCGTTGCTATCGATAGCCGTAAAGTGCAAACAGGTCAATTATTTGTGGCGCTAGCCGGTACACAAGTCGATGGCCACGACTACCTCGCAGCCGCCGCAAAAGCAGGTGCGGTGGCAGCCTTAGTAAGCCGCCCCTGTGCTGTGGATTTACCGCAGATTATCGTCGACGACTGCGCTCAGGCTTTGGCGCAATTGGCGCGTTATTGGTTGCAGCAAAATCACAGCTGTGTGGTGGGTGTTACGGGTAGCAATGGCAAAACGACGGTGAAAAATTTGCTGGCGGGTGTGTTGGCTCAAGTAGCCCCCGTTTTGGCAACGCCGGGCAACTTTAATAACGAACTGGGCCTGCCGCTTACCTTGTGCCAATTGAACCGTGAACAGCGCTTCTGCGTGTTGGAAATGGGTGCTCGTCAGCGTGGTGATATCACGACCTTGACTCACATTGCCCAACCCCAGGTGGGTATTGTGACCAACGCGGGCCCGGCACACTTAGAAACCTTTGGTGGACTCGAAGGCGTGGCTGTGGGCAAGGGCGAAATGTTCAGCCAGCTGCCAGCCGATGGCGTGGCTATTATCAATCAAGATGACCAGTACGCCGACTATTGGCGTCGCCAAGCCGCGCCACGTCGCGTATTGAGTTTTGGTCGTAGTTCCAGTGCGGATGTACGCAGTGAAAGCACCGGGCCGGATTGCCATATCCATACGCCCACGGGAGATTTCCGCGTGCGCTTGCAGTTACAAGGCACACACAACGTTTTAAATGCGCTAGCGGCCACGGCTGCGGCCATTGCTTTGGATATTCCCATAGCGGCCATTGCCGCAGGCTTAGCCAGTGTCGCGGCTGAAAGCGGGCGCCTGCAGTATTACCAAAGCCAAGGTGGCTGGAGTGTTATCGACGATACCTACAATGCAAACCCCGCCTCGCTTTATGCCGCACTGCAAACTGCCAGTGTTGCTAGCCAAGGTCAACACGACGGCGAACTGTGGTTAGTGCTGGGCGATATGGGCGAGCTGGGCGAGGGGGCACGTAAGCTGCATGCCGAAATGGGAGAAGCTGCACGCCACTTTGGGGTACAGCGCCTATGGGCCACTGGCGAATTAAGCGCGGCGGCAGTCAGCGCTTTTGGGCCAGGTGGCCAGCACTTTGAAGATAAACAAGCGTTGATCGATGCATTATTGCCAGCGCTGAAGACTGAGGTTCGCTGTTTGATTAAAGGTTCCCGTTCGGCGGGTATGGAGCAGGTGGTTCACGCCTTGTTAAACAACACGGCGGCCGCGGCTGCGGTGATGGCATCACAGATGCACAAGGATAGGCAAAACCAAGAACACAATCAGGGGAGCACGCACTGATGTTGTTATGGATTAGCCAATACCTGACCCAGTTCAATCCGGACTTTAACTTGTTCGGCTACATTACCCTGCGCACCATTTTAGCAGCCCTAAGTTCTTTGGCGATGTCGCTGATCTTTGGCCCCATGATGATTCGCCGATTGGTGATTCACCAAGTGGGTCAACCGATTCGCGATGATGGTCCCGAAAGCCACTTCAGCAAAGCAGGCACGCCCACCATGGGCGGCGCGTTGATCTTGTTCGCACTGATTGCCTCCACCTTGCTGTGGGCCGATTTATCGAACCGCTATGTGTGGATTACCGTACTGGTAACCATTGCCTTTGCTGTGGTGGGTTGGTTGGACGACTACCGCAAGCTGATTTTGAAAGATAGCCGTGGCTTGCCTGCTCGTTGGAAGTATTTGGGCCAGTCTATTTTTGGCTTAGCAGCAGCCATTGCCTTGTATATGACGGCTGAAACTCCGGCGGCCACCGAGCTGATTCTGCCCTTCTTTAAGAGCTTTGCACTGCCCTTGGGTATTGGGTTTGTGGTGCTGACCTACTTTTTTATTGTGGGTTTTAGCAATGCTGTGAACCTGACCGATGGCTTGGATGGTTTGGCCATCATGCCCACCGTTTTGGTTTCAGTGGCGTTGGGTGTGTTTGCTTACGTCAGTGGCAATAGCGTGTTTGCCGAGTATCTGGCTATGCCGCATATCCCAGGCTCGGGCGAGTTGACCATTTTCTGTGGTGCTATGGCAGGTGCTGGCTTGGGCTTTTTGTGGTTTAACACCTATCCCGCACAAGTGTTTATGGGTGATATCGGCGCTCTGGCACTGGGTGCAGCGCTGGCCACCGTGGCGGTGATCGTGCGTCAAGAAGTGGTGTTTGTGATTATGAGCGGCATTTTCGTTATCGAAACCTTGTCGGTCATTATCCAGGTGGCCTCGTTCAAATTGACCGGTCGTCGTGTCTTTCGCATGGCACCGATTCACCACCACTTTGAGCTGAAAGGCTGGCCCGAGCCACGCGTGATTGTGCGGTTCTGGATTATCTCTGTGGTGCTGGTGCTGCTTGGTTTATTAACACTGAAGGTGCGCTGATGGTGAGCTTGCGGGCACATAACGAAACGCGACGAGGCGCACGTAATGCGTACCGTCAACAAGCGTTTCGCGCCGGTGAGCGAGGGCATCGTCAGCGTCTCGATGCCAGTATTTGGGTGCCAGCAGCCTTGTTGTCGGCGCTGGGCTTAGTGATGGTGGGCTCGTCGTCGATTGCCATCGCCGAGGGTTACGGTTTTGGGCCGTTTCATTATTTATTCCGCCACGCCATTTTTTTGGTGATGGGCGGCATGATGGCCATGAGCTTTTATTGGGTGGGCACTGATTTTTTAGAGCGCTTTAGCCGCCCGATGATTTTATTGGCTATTTTCTTGCTCATTTTGCCGTTTGTTCCGGGAATGGGCGTGGTGGTGAATGGTAGCCGCCGTTGGATTCAGCTGGGGCCGCAGCGTTTCCAAGTGGTGGAAGCCGCTAAGTTACTGGTGATTTTATACAGCGCCGGATACTTGGCTCAGCGTGCGCACTTATTGCGTGGCAGCTTGGTTTCAACCTTAAAACCATTGGGTTTGGCCGGTTTATTGGCTGCCATTTTGTTATCGCAACCCGATATGGGTAGCGCCATGGTGATTCTGGGGATTGTAGGTGGCATGGTCTGGCTGGCCGGTGCCCCCTGGCGCCATCTGCTGACTTTAGGCATGATTACCGCCCCATTGCTGACCTTCGCCGCAATGGAGCCGTATCGCTTAACGCGTTTGAAGAGCTTTTTAGACCCCTGGGCCGACCCGTATAACTCGGGTTTTCAGCTCAGCCAAGCGTTAATCGCTGTGGGGCGTGGTGAGCTCTTTGGTGTGGGTTTGGGATCCAGCATTCAAAAGCTGTTCTACCTGCCCGAAGCCCATACCGATTTTATCTTCGCCGTATTGGCTGAAGAACTAGGACTAATTGGCGTCATCATCGTGTTGATCTTATTTGGCGCGTTGATTACCCGAATTTTATTGGTGGGCGTGATGGCCCATCGTATGCAGCGCCATTTTGCTGGCTACATTGCCTACGGTGTGGGTTTGTGGCTGGGCTTACAGGTGTTGATCAGTATTGGTGTGAATTTGGGCGTATTACCCACAAAAGGCTTGACCTTGCCGTTAATCAGCTCGGGTGGCAGTAGCTTACTGCTGTCGTGTGTGGCTGTGGGCTTGGTGCTGCGTATTAAGTACGAATTAGATACCGAACGCCTAGTGCAGCCACAGCGGAGGTCTTTCCAATGACCAAGCATGTGATGATCATGGCAGGTGGTACCGGTGGGCATATTTTCCCAGGTTTGGCGGTGGCCGATGCCTTGCAGCAGCACGGTGCTGCGGTGAGCTGGTTGGGCTCGGCTCATGGTTTGGAAAACCAAATCGTGCCCGAGTCGGGTTTGCCGCTCTTTAATATTCAAGTCAAAGCGCTGCGTGGTAAGGGTGCTCTGGGTTGGCTATTAGCGCCACTACGAATTTCTAAAGCCGTGTTACAGGCGCGTCGGGTTTTGCGCAAAGCACAACCGAGCTGGGTGTTAAGCATGGGCGGCTTTGCCGCAGGGCCGGGTGGTTTAGCCGCGCGCTGGTTAGGTATCCCGTTGGTGGTACACGAGCAAAATCGCCGTCCGGGTATGACCAACCGTTGGCTGGCACGCTGGGCCAGCGTGGTTTGTACCGGGTTTGCTGGCGCTTTTGATGCGGCGGTGAAGCATTTGGTGACCGGCAACCCCGTCCGTGCCGAGATTCGGGCCTTGCCCGAACCCACAACGCGTATGGCCGGACGCTCAGACACGCTGCGTGTGCTTATTTTGGGTGGCAGTTTGGGTGCGCGTTTCTTGAATACCCAAGTGCCGTCTGTGTTAGCCCAGCTGGCCGCTCAAGCGCCGCTGGAAGTCTTGCACCAATGTGGAAAACGCGGTGTTCAAGAGGCCCAAGAAGCTTATCGAGAAGCAGGCGTCAGTGCGCGTGTGGAAGCTTTTATTGACGATATGGCCGCTGTTTATGGCTGGGCCGATGTGGTGATTTGCCGTGCTGGCGCACTAACGGTGAGCGAGCTCATGGCCGCCGGTGTGGCGTCGATCTTGGTGCCTTTACCCCATGCGGTGGACGATCACCAATACGCCAATGGCGAGACCTTAAGTCAGGCCGATGCGGGTTTGCTGGTACGCCAGAGTCAATGGAACAAGCAACAGATTGCCGACACCTTAACGGCGTGGTCGCAAGACCGTCAACAACTACAAACCATGGCTAATGCAGCGCGGCGCTTACACCCAGGTGACGCAGCGGCGCAAGTGGCCGAGTTGTGTTTGGAGGTGGCGCGATGAATTCTGGTAGTGGCTTCATGCGCCGGGTCAAGCAAGTGCATTTTGTCGGTATCGGTGGCGCAGGCATGAGCGGCATTGCTGAGGTGCTATTGAACCTGGGTTACCACATCTCGGGTTCAGATTTGGCGGCCAACGAGACGGTACAGCGCCTACAAGAAAAAGGCGCACAAATTTACCGTGGCCATGCGGCCGCGAATATTGAAGGTGCCGATGTGCTGGTGGTTTCCAGCGCGGTAAAAGCCGATAACGTTGAAGTTATCGCGGCGCGCGAACAGCGCATTCCAGTGGTGGCGCGAGCCGAAATGCTGGGTGAGTTGATGCGCTTCCGCGAAGGTATTGCGGTGGCAGGCACCCACGGCAAAACGACCACCACTAGCCTCACCGCCAGTGTGTTAGCGGAAGGTGGGCTCGACCCGACATTCATTATTGGTGGCTTGGTGAATGCGTTTGGTAGCCACGCGCGCTTAGGTCAAGGACCTTATGTAGTGGCCGAAGCCGACGAAAGTGATGGCTCGTTTTTGCTGTTGCAGCCAGTGGTCGCGGTAATCACGAATATCGATCACGACCATATGGATCATTACGAAGGTAGTTTCCGTCGTTTACGAGACGCCTTTTTGGAATTTATTCACCATCTGCCGTTTTACGGCCTGGCGGTATTGAATATAGACGACCCCGAAGTGGCAGATTTACTGCCCGAAGTGGGGCGTCCGGTGTTGACGTTTGGTTTCGATACTCGCGCCGATGTACGCGCTCTGAATGTCGAGCAAGATGAACTCACCATGAGCTTTGATTTGCTGTTGCCCAATCAAGAGCCGCAACGCGCCTGCATTCAATTACCCGGTTTGCACAATGTGCATAACGCCTTGGGTGCTGCGGCGGTGGCGTGGGAGCTTGGGGTTCCAGCGCCAACCATCGTGGCGGGATTGGCGGCCTTTAAAGGTATTGGTCGACGCTTTGCCAGTGTGGGTGAGCTGCCCTTGGATGATGGCGCGGTGACAGTTTACGAAGATTATGGCCATCACCCCACTGAATTAGAAGCCACCATTAAAGCCGCTCGTGGTTCGTGGCCCGAGCGTCGTTTAGTGGTGGTGTTTCAACCGCATCGCTACAGCCGTACCCGTGATCTCTTCGATGAATTTGCGCGGGTGCTGGCCGAGACAGATGTCTTAGTGTTGACCGATGTCTACGCTGCAGGCGAAGCGCCCATTGAAGGGGTGACAACGCCGCGTTTATGCCAGGCAGTACGTAGCCGTGGCCGAGTCGAGCCGGTGTATATCCCATCGTTGTGGGATTTACCGCAAGAATTGCCGAATTTGCTGCACGCTAACGATGTCGTGTTGCTGTTAGGTGCTGGCGATGTAGGCCATTTAGCGAGCCAGTTACGTGCGCAAGGTTGGAGTGCTGCGGCATGAATACCAAGCAAAACAACATAAGCCAAAACGCAAGTACCGATTTCGGCCGTGTGGCGGTGTTGTGTGGTGGCCCGGGAAATGAGCGTGAAGTCTCGCTGCAAAGTGGCTCAGCGGTTTTAGCAGCACTGTTGAAACGTAACGTCGATGCTTTTTTAGTCGATGGTGTCGAAGCACTCGTTTCGGCCATTCATGCAAAAAAAGTTGATCGGGTGTTCAATATTCTGCACGGTGGTGCAGGTGAGAATGGCGAAGTACAAGGTTTGTTAAGTGCCTTGGCTGTGCCATGTACCGGTTGTAGCTTGGCGGCAGCAGCACTCAGTATGGATAAAGTGCGCAGCAAACTGGTGTGGCAAGCGCGCCAGCTGCCCACTACCGACTTTGTTGCCGTGGCGCAAGGTCAAGCCGTGGTAGCCGATGACGTAGTGAACAAACTGGGCTTGCCCGTCATCGTGAAGCCAGCCCAAGAAGGCTCCACGGTAGGTGTGGAGCGGGTTTACGATGCCGCGCAACTGAAGGCTGCAGTAGAGCAAGCATTGCGCTTCGATACGGTGGCGTTGATCGAGCCATTAATTGATGGCGTGGATGTCACCATCACCATTTTGAATGGAGAAGCTTTGCCTTCAGTGCGCATCGAGCCCAGTTCTGGCTTTTACGATTATCACGCTAAGTATTTAGCGGAAGATACCGGGTATTACTGCCCTGGTGTGGAAAAAAGTGAAGAAATTCAGCTTCAAAGCCTTGCACTGGCCGCCTTTGAGGCGCTGGGGTGCAGTGGCTGGGGGCGAGTGGACTTCATGCGCCGGGTCGATGGCCGGTAC